>NZ_JBQKLN010000008.1:0-110398 GCF_052116205.1 Prevotella sp. Sow4_E9_plate
AACATAGAAGAAAAGACAGATTCTGCAAGTCTTGCCCAGTTCCCATTGGTTTACGAAAACGCTGAGCTTCAGAATATACTGACTCCTATAGCCGGGCATTTCCATCTCCAGTTAACTTATCAGAACGAGTCGGCTCGCCATATCCGTCTCTTCCTGCAACTGGAGAAGAACATGAGTCTGGATGATATCATCGAACTGTTGAATCATTTCGAGAAAGTGAATATTCGTCATGAAGGTCAAACTTTAATCGTAGAATAAGATGAAAAGATTAAGATATATCATGCTGCTGGCAGGTCTGATGAGCCTTTCTCTTCAGACCATCTATGCCCAACGCATCACCCGCAGCTTCCGCAACACTTCTATGTCAGAAGCGCTCACCATCCTTGCCAAGAGCACCAAGGATTATCGTATCAACTTTATGTATGATGAACTGGAAGATTTCACGGTTACCACAAGTATCGTGAAGCGAACAGCTCCGGATGCCATCCGCCAGATCATGGGTTTCTATCCGATGAAGATGACGATAGATGGCGAAAACATCTTTGTGGAGTGTACGCAGAAGACTCCCACCAAGATGATAGGTCGCATCATCGACAATAAGAAACGCCCTGTAGATTTCGCCAATGTAGCCCTGCTGAATGTTCGTGATTCTTCATTGATAAATGGCGGCGTGACGAATGAGAACGGCCAGTTCGTGATTCCCTGCGGAGCCAGAAAGGCGATAGTAAGAGTAAGTTGCGTGGGCTATCATACCGCTGTTGATACTTATAATACAGGTAAGATAGGAACTATCGTGTTGCATGAGAATACGATAAACCTTAAAGGCGTGAAGGTAAAAGCTATACGCCAGAATATAAAGTTGGGCAAAGAGGGAATGCTTGTGGATATAGAGCACTCAGAGCTAAACAAAATTGGTACAGCAACTGATGTGTTGCGCGAAATGCCTCGCGTTGATGTCAGTTCGGATGGAACGGTGAATGTGTTTGCCAAAGGTTCACCGATTATTTATATCAACAACCGACAGGTGAACGATCTCAAAGAGCTTCATCAACTGAAGTCGGATAATATTAAGAATGTAGAGATAGTAACCGCTCCTGGTGCCAAATACAATGCGGAGATTAAGTCTGTAATTCGTATCAGGACAATTCGCCGTCAAGGCGAAGGATGGAGTGGCGAGAACTATACTACTACAAAGTTCAACAAGTGGTGGGGTGGTTCGCAATACCTATCGTCAACATATCGCACAGGAAAAGCAGAAGTGTTTGGCGAACTTTGGGGAACAACGACACCAGGCGGTGAGGATAATGTGTTGTCTACCAAAATCAATGGCACGAAGAATATATTTATAGAACAGACTTCACCGATTAAGTATCGCTCAAAGGGAACTGGCGCAAAGGTTGCTTTTGCTTATTCTATAGATGATGACAATACATTTGGATTGAGCTATGAGAATCAGTATGGTTCGGGCAAAGGAGGAACGACCGACTCTTATCAGAAGATAATGGAAGACGGGGTGCAAACAGCATTCGTAAACGAAGCGACCAATATAAGTGATTGCTTTAGTCCGGTGCATAATGCTAACGCCTATTATGTGGGTAAGATTGGTAAATTGGGTGTGGATTTCAACGCCACTTATTTCTGGAAAAAGAAAGGCAGGACTATGTCAATCAAAGAAAGCAGCGCAGATATTGAGAGTCGCGACGTACATACACGTAACAGACAGCATAGTGACATGGCTGCTGCCAAACTCATTTTGTCTTACCCCGTTTGGAAGGGAGCACTAAGTGTAGGCTCCGAATTTATTTCATCCCGTATTCGTGGCGAATATGCCAATGCCGAGCAATATGTAGATGCATCGAATACAAAGATTAACGAACAGAGCATAGCCGGCTTTGCTGAGTATGGTTTGAAGTTTGGAGCATTCTCTGCAAATGCAGGTGTAAGATACGAATATGTAAAGTCCGATTATTATTATTTCGGGGAATTGCAGACTGAGCCGAGTCGTAGATATTCCGATTGGTTTCCTTCTGCTTCCATGTCATGGAACAGTGGCAAATGGGCATTGCAACTTGCCTATACCTGCAAGACACGGCGCCCAAGCTATAACAGTCTGCGAGATGAGGTGCAGTATGACAACCGCTATACTTATGAGGGGGGAAATCCTTATCTCCGTCCATGTATAACAAATAATGTTGATTTGAATGTGGCGTACGACAGGTTGTCGTTGAATGCTGGCTACAACTATATAGACAAGCCGATGGTGTGGGTAGCCACACTCTATCAAGGCAAAGACATTGTTTTTCTACGCAATGTCAACTTCAATAATAGTCAGGATGTGTATGTTTCGATAGTGGCTTCGCCCCGTTTTGGTTGGTATAATCCTATGGCAGAGATAGACTACACACAGTCGTTCTTGTGTACTGACGGTTTTGATGTCAACAAACTGTCAAACAGACCATGCTTCAACTTCCGTCTAAACAATCGTTTCAAAATAACGCCTACACTAAAGGCTTTTCTCAATATGAGATATAAGACGGGTAGGCTTAATGACCTGCAAAAAACAAAGTCATTTGCTCGTGTGGATATGAAATTCACAAAGTCGTTCCTCAACGACGCTCTTGTAATAGGCGTTTATGCCAACGACTTGTTCAAGACCGACACGGAACAATGGACAATGTATGGCAGCCATACTGTAATGGAAAAAGATTGTTATGGCTATGAGCGTTGTGTAGGTATGAGCTTATCTTATAACTTCAATGCCACCAAGAGCAAGTATAAGGGTACGGGTGCTGGTAATGCAGAAAAGAGCAGATTATAGCTCATTTTTAAAACACGGACAGATTGAATTTGTCCGGACAAATTGTCCGGTTGGTTCTAAGTATCTGATATTTAGGATATTATAAGCCGACGGACAAAGGGTTCGGACAAATTCAATTTGTCCGTGTTATTTTTTTCTGTGGTTTTGGAGTCAAAATCAGGCTTTTTCAGCTTTGTTTCCTATAGCTTTTCTCCCCGTAACTCTATGACTTTTGGATGTTAACTCTATGAGTTAGATTCGTTAACATAAAGCTCTAAAGCAGCCAAAGGAGAATAAGAGAGGTTGGAACGTAAACAGTTGGGAATGAGTAGATTTGCACAAAGTTGCCAAATCGGCATAAAGCAAGCGAGTGAGGAATATTGAAGTAGTTCAGTTACTAAATCGTGAGCCACAGTTACCTATGCAAAGCAGGTAACAATGCGGAAAGGCAACTTTGTGCATCAACGGATTTTATTGCGCTGATTCTCAATGTTTTGCGTATCAAGGAACGCTTACAAAATGATTATATTTGCACACTCAAAATGTAAGCGTTATGAAAATCGAAAAATTCAAGGTGTTGCTCTACCTAAAAAAGAGCGGAATGGACAAGAATGGAAAAGCTCCCATCATGGGACGCATCACGGTGAACAGGACTATGGCGCAGTTCTCCTGCAAGTTGTCTTGCACTCCATCGCTTTGGAATCCTCGTGCCAGCCGATTGGAGGGCAAGAGCAAGGAAGCCGTGGAAACCAACAAGGACATCGGGCAGTTGTTGCTTTCCATCCAAAAGGCTTTCGATGTGCTTGTGGAAAAGAGAACGGACTTCGAGGCTAAGGATGTCAAGGAGGCTTTGCAGGGCAGCGTCAAGACACAGACCACCCTTCTCTCCTTCGTGGACGAGCATATCAGTGAACTCAGCACCCATGAGGGCATCGATATGTCGAAGAGCAGTGTCTGGACTTACAGAAAGATTCGCAAGAATCTCGCTGAGTTCATCGGGGAGAAGTATAGGTTGACTGATTTGGCTTTCGGACAGCTGACCGAGCCTTTCATCAGTGACTTTCACCATTACTTGCTTGACGAGAAAGGCTTTTCATCAGGAACCATCACCATCTATGTGTCGCTCTTCAAGAAGATGTGCCGCATCGCCTTTGAGCGAGGCTTGTGCAAGAACCTGCTGTTCGCCCATTATCGGGTTGGCACTCCAAAGGTTACGACACCCAAGGCTCTCAGCATGTCTGATTTCATAAAAATCCGTGATGCGGAACTGCCCGAAGACAAGCCGAGACTATCCGTTAGCCGTGACCTGTTTCTTTTCGCCTGCTATGCAGGAACAGCCTTCATAGACACCGTTTCCATCACGAAAGCCAATGTCAAGGTGTTGGAGGATGGCGACAAATGGCTCATCTATAACCGCAAGAAGACCGGAACACTTGCCAGGGTGAAACTCCTGCCCGAGGCGTTGGAGCTGGTGGCGAGATACGAGGACGGGGCAAGAGATACCCTTTTCCCATTGCTGAGCACGAATCGTGTTCGTATCGATCTCATCACCATCTGCAAGTTGGCGGAAACGAGCAAGACCTATTCCTACCATTCGGGACGACACTCGTTCGCCAGCCTCATTACGCTGGAGGCTGGTGTGCCGATGGAGACCATCTGCAAGATGCTCGGTCACAAGGATGTGAAGATGACGCAGCGGTATGCGAGAGTGACCCAAAAGAAGCTGTTTGAGGACATGGACAAGTTCATCGCTGCAACCGAGAAGGACTTCGTTCTCGCATTATGAACAAGGCTTTCAACTTTTCTTTTTACAGTTTCAACTACATTATTATATTATAAGGACAACAACTATGAGCAGAAGTACATTTTCAATTTTGCCTTACATCAACAGACAGAAGGTGAAGGCAGACGGAACAGCCAACATACTTTGCCGCATCACCGTTGACGGCAAAAGCGCAGCCATTTCCACAGGCATATCCTGTACACCACAGGAGTGGAACGCCAAGAAGGGAGAGGTACGGAACGCAAGGGACAACGGACGATTGGCAAGTTTCCTTGCTGAGGTCAAGGATAAATACAACTCACTTCTTACCGCCAATGGCATCATCACCGTGGAAATGCTGAAGGCTGTGTTGAAGGACAAGGACACGACAGGAAGGTTCTTGCTGAACTTTGGTGATACCATCGTGGAATGGTATCGAACCTCAAAAGCCAGACAAACCTTTCTGCACAAGCGAACATGGCAGAAGAACCTGAGAGCCTTTGTCCATTCGTTGGATAAGGACGACATCGCCTTTGAGGACATAGACGAGAATTTCGGAGAGGAATACAAGCTATTCCTGAAACGAGACCAGGGACGCATCGACAGCTACGTGAACCATTGCCTTCTCTGGCTGAACATGTTGATGTACAAGGCAGTGGACAGGAGCATTATCCGCTTCAATCCCATAGCCAGGATAGGGTATGAGAAGAAGGCAGCCCCGAAAATGACCCATATCAGCAAGGCAGACTTCATCAAGATGCTCTCTACCCCGATGGCTGACGAGCGAACGGAGCTTGCACGCAGATGTTTCATTTTTGCCTCGCTCACCTCCTTATCCTATATAGATGTAAAGAAACTGTACCCTCACCATATCGGGGAGAACTCCGAGGGTAGGAAGTTCATCCGCAAGGAAAGAGAGAAGACAGGCGTGGAGTTCTTCGTGCCGCTCCATCCGATAGCCGAGAAGATTCTTTCGCTCTACAATACCACGGACGACAGCAAGCCTGTTTTTCCACTGGGTGAGAAGAAAGACATCTATCTTGATGTGCATACCCTTGGAATGGTGCTTGGCATAAGTAATAAGTTGGGATTCCACGCCAGCCGCCATACATTCGGAGTCTTGATGCTCAACGAGGACATTCCCATCGGCAGCATAGCCAAGATGATGGGACACGCAGACATCACAAGCACACAGGTCTATGCGCAGGTGACGGAGCAGAAGATTTCAAATGACATGGATAAGCTTATTGCCAAGCGAGAAAGGAACAGATTATCGAACGAAAAAACTATTGGAAAATGAACAGAGGAGTTATAACTATCAGCGAGAGCGGAACGGTATCCATGCCGACCGATACTGTATGGATGACCATGCAGGAGATTGCCGACATGTATAATGTGTTCGGCTGCTATGTGCGCAAGGCTGTCAAGGCTGTATTCAAGGACGGCATTCTGAAAGAGCAGGGTGTACGCCGTCATGTCAGGAAGAACGACCGCATCAGCTATGATGTGTATAGTCTTGAACTCGTCATTGCGGTATCCTTCCGTATTGACAGCATTGAGAGCAGAGCCTTTCGGGAGTTCATCATGCAGTCCGTCATCGGCAGACAGACAAGCCGCACTAAACTGGTCTGTATCTTTACAGAGAATGCAATGGCATAGACCTGCCATAAAGCAACGTTCCTTGGAGGCTTTGCGCCTCCAGCCACTTGGGCGAACCACCGCAGTGTGTTTTAGCATGGTATTAGATTTATACAGGTAACACAAATGATACCCGGCAAACACGAACAACTCGGTATAGCCAATAAAACGAGGCGACAACCTATAACAGCCACGCTCGGTAAGTTATACGTTGTCGCCTTGTTCATTTCACACACTCATCAAGGATATTCTCCTATACACCTTTCATTCTGTACGCCTCACGATAGTTAGCCATCAGAATCTTCTGAATGTCGGACTCGCGGTAGAGTATCTTTCCGCCAAGCTGGATATACGGGATGACACCGTTGTTTCGGTAGTCCTGCAGGGTTCTTCTGCTCAGTTGCAGCCTGGCACAAAGTTCCTTGTCCGTCATGAACCGCTCACCGCCAAGCATGGGGCGGTAGTTCATCACGGCACGTTCAAAATTGTCAACCATTCGGTTGAGGTGGTTCACGATGTGGTTCATCCACTCGCTGTTTCTTGTCATTACTTCATTGCTCATAGTTGTCTCGTTTTATTATTGATACTTACGTTACTCGGTTTACTTGCTGCATAGGATTAAGTGGCTGTTGTATATTGACAGCCTAACCTGTGCGCTTGCGAAAGCGCATGTCCTTTTTCTTGTCCTCCACTACTGCTACGATAGCCATCACGTCCTCCGGCTTGTAGTAGGTCTTGTGGCTGATTTGCGTATAAGCCAAAGTTCCGTTGTCCCGAAGCGTCTGCACTGTCCGTGGGCAGATGTTGAGCGTCTGACACACGTCCTGCGTGTCGAGCCACTTGTTCATGGTCTTGTCCTCACTGCGCTCACGGATTCTGTCCATGCGCTTCACGAAGTTCTCCAACTGGGCATCAAGATAGTTGAATGCCTCTTCCTCGAATACGATGAATCCCATACTTTTCTTTTTTCTAAGTTAATACTATGTTATATGTCGCAAAGCTCCACGCATATGCTGTGCTCCACGTTTGTGAGTGCAAAGATAAGGCACGGCAATCTAAAAACAAGCGTTTTCAATTTCTGTGGCAGTATGTTGCCGGGGTTTGCCGACTTCAACGCCAAAAACAACAAGAAAAACTTGCACGACTGCAACGGATACATGAACAATGATGAGTTGAGAAATACGTTGAAGTTCTCACAACTATCTCGGTATGCAAATAAGCAAGCCACAACTAAATTGCCACGTTACACCCAATCAGTTGCATGGCTGCACTCAGTACACTTACTTTGCATCCGACAATCGGTCAATGGTGCAAACCGTGACCACTATACCAACAATTTAAACAAGTTAAGCTATGGCAAGAACAAAAGAAACGAAAATGTTTCCTGAACAGCAGGAGAAAATGACACAGGAGGTGGTGGCTTCGCTTCAATCATCCACTTATGGTAAAGACTATGCCCAAAAACATAGCTCTTTCTTTGAAGAGGTGGAGAACTCCGATTTAGAAGTTGTGACAGAGGATGTGGCTGCAACAACCTCCAACATGGAGGACGAGCTGACGAACGAGGTTCAATCGCCACCGAATCCGCAGAAGCGCATCAGTGGCAAGCAGCGCAAGGCGACATTGGAGGAGTATCAGCAGACCTTCCTCCAAGTTCCAAGGATTGACGACCGCAAGCCAGTCTTCGTCAGTTCCGATGTACGAGACCGTCTTGATCGTGTCGTCCGCATCCTCGGAGGGAGACGCATGAGCGTATCGGGCATCATCGAGAACATCGTGCGCCACCACCTAAGCCTTTATGAAGAGGACTTCGAGGCTTGGCGCAAATTGTGAGAATTAAGGTCTGCGACCTTGGACGTGGATAGCTGAAAGGCTGTAGTTCCAACTAACGTGTTCTGAGAGGGAGCGAGGTTATGTTTTGGAAACCCCAAAACGCCTCGCTCCACCATGAGGGCGGAGAAATTTTGCTCCCGACGGTCGCAGAAAGTGAGTGTACCAACTGTAAACAGTATATCGAATGACAAGCATACAGGAACAGGACAAGAGAAAGGGCGGAAGACCGCCCGCAGGCAGGGTTCGCAAATTGTCGAAGTCTGTCACGGTGAAGTTCTCAAAGCCAAGCTACGAGGCATTGAGACTGAGGGCGAGAAAAGCCAACCGCAAGTTGGCGGAGTACATCCGTGAGTCCGCCTTGAACGGCGAGGTGGTCAGCGGACACAACGCTGAGACGATAGCCATCGCTAAGAATCTCATTGGCATGGCGAACAACCTCAACCAACTTACCAAGCTGTCGCATCAGAGAGGTTTCCACGAAACCCATGTGTATGTGGTGGACTTGTTGAGAAGATTGAAAGCCATCCTTGGCGAGTATCGCCAAGCAAGTCCAAAATCGAAGCCATGCGGAATAGGCAGAAAGGAGGATGCTACATGATAGGCAAGCTAAAGAAGGGCAGCTCATTTGGTGGTTGCATCCGCTATGTTACAGGCAAGGACGAGGCGAAAATCATCGCCTCGGATGGTGTGTTACTCGGTACGAATGCCGAGATAACGCAAAGTTTCGAGCTACAGAGGCAGCTAAATCCAAGGATTAAGAAGCCTGTGGGACACATTGCATTGAGCTTCAAACCAGAGGACAAGCCACGTTTGACGGATGAGTTTATGACTAAGATTGCCCTTGAATATATGCAGATGATGTGCATCACCGATACACAATTCATCATCGTAAGGCATCACAATACGGACAATCCACATTGTCATATCGTGTACAACCGCATTAATAACGAGGGCAAACTCATATCAGATAGGAATGATTACAGGCGTAATGAGCAAGTGACCAAGAGTCTAAAATCCAAGTATGGGCTGACTTACGGAACGGACAAAAGCAAGACTAACACTCGCAAATTGCGCAATGCTGAGCGAGCCAAATACGAGATTCACAATGTTGTCAAGGATGTCTTGAAAGCCGCAGGTAGTTGGCAGAAGTTCAAGAATGAACTCGCAAAACAAGGTGTTCATTTGGAACTTGTATATAAGGACAAGGAGCAAACCAAGGTTCAAGGCATCCGTTTCTGCAAGGATGGATATAGCTTCAAGGGTACACAGATTAGCCGAGACTATAGCTTTGGCAAACTGAATGCGAGATTTGAGGGAACGGAGAACCTTTTATCAGCAAGAGCCAAATCTGCTCAGCAATATGAGCAGGGCTGTCACAAGAATGAGCAGATGCCATTCATGTCGGAGAGCAGTCAGGATCCTTGGAATGGTATTTCTTCCATTGGGCTTTTTGCTTCTGCCAACGTACAGACCTTTGAGCCATTCCCAGAGGATGAATCAGTCAAGAAGAAAAAGAAGAAACGCAGAAGAGGCTTTAGCCTTTGATGCAAGTTACAAACCATTCAAACAACAAAAGAAATATGAAAGAAGAACTATTGGAAGCCATCTACGGCACAGTTGAGAGATTGGAGCAGAAAGTCGATGAACTTTCTGCTTCACCAAAGAATGCAGAGGCTGGAAGCATTCCTGTCCCTGTAAGTGTTGATACATGCAAGCTTGAAAAAGCCATCCTTTCTATAGCTGTAAAAGAAGGGGAGTCTATTGACAAATTGGCAAGATTAAGAGAGGCTATCTGTATCTTTACCGACCTTACCAAGAAAGAAGCAAGTAACAGAGAACAGCGAAGCAAGCTCTTGTTTGATACGGTTAAGCAGCTGAAGCAAGAGCAAGATGCTGCATCAATAGACCTGCAAGAGCGACTTGACAACATAAGCAATGCACCTCAGAAGAAGATTGTTACCCATCGCTTCGAGCCAACTTCAAAGTCTGTTCTTCTTTTCATTGGTGGCTTGGCTCTATCTCTTGTTATCTCCATTTGGGGCAATCTCACCCAATGGCGAGAGCATCAAGATTGGGAAGAGGCAGACTTGAAGTATCGAGCATTGCGAATGGTATTGCCATCTGACGACCCGAATATTCGCTACATAGAAAAGCATTTCTCTGTGCAACGTGATGAAAATGTTATTGACGATGTTCGAAATCGAGTGGCTCTTTATGAGGATTCTATCCTTCGTCACTATGAAATGGTAAAAATGGGTACATATAAAGACAGCGTTGTTTATAAAAACCTACGAGGATTTCACTAAGTAACATGTAAAAAATATCTTGTGCAATTTTTATCGTACACTCTTAGGAATAGCACACTACTATCGTTAATTTTCTGCGCAAGTTATTTTTTGAACATTACTAAAATAAAGATTAAATTGAAATAGCTACCTACAATTTATAATAGAAATAGGCAATAGCATTCTCTATGCCTATTTCTAGAAAAACACCTTTTATATGCATGTTTATTAATCTTTAACATAAAAAATATGTGATAACTCTGAAAAAATACTTATATTTGCATTATGAAATAGTCTTTAAGTAATAGTTGTTCATTTTTTAAAAGATTGCAACATATAGGAAAAAGACTTTAGTAAAATAATAGGCATTAATTTGTTTGTTAATAACAATAGCATTATGAATAAAAAAATTGTATTGAATTGGCTTCCTCCTGCTAGTACAGACATGCCTTCACCGGCCATGACTGTACTGAAAGGTGCATTACAAAAAGCTGGCTTTAATTGTAAAATCTTATATTGGAATATTCTCTTTGAGGATATTATAAGATTTTATTTGCGAGAGTCTTCAATGGACAAAATATCAGAAGTTGATTATTTAGGAGTATTTTATGCCTACATCGCAATAGAGAAAAATGATAAGGATGCTTTGTTAAAACAAGAGATTATTTTAAAATCATTAAATCCACACTATTTTAGTTCTTCTTTTGATTTTAAAAAGCATATAAGGGATGCTGTGTCATTATTGAAAAATCGTATTAAGGAAGTCTTAAGCTCTGAGTTACAAGAGACTCCTTTTATGATGGGATTTTCTATGAATCTTTTTCAATGGATTCCTGCTTCAATTTTAGCAAAAGAAATAAAGATTCTTTACCCAAACTGTAAGATTGCTATTGGAGGAATTGGTAATCCAAATCTGGCAAAAGCTTTTCTCCAAAATTTTCCTCAATTTGATTTTGCATTATGGGGAGAAGGAGAAATTAGTCTTGTGAAATTGGCATTTAATTTGGATAATCCTGCGATTGTTCCTCATATGGCATATCGTGTAAAAAATAACAATATCGAATTGTCACTTCAACGTATTGAGAGTTATCCTTCACTAAATGACTGCTTCAATAGTGATTTCGATGATTATTTCAATGTATATAAGGGAACGAGGGATAAAATAAATTTAACAATTGAAAGCAGTCGTGGATGTCATTGGAATAGATGCAAATTTTGTTTCTTGAATCAAGGTTATCGTTATCGAGTAAAATCGCCAGAAGATATCATAAGCGAAATTCGTTTTTTGATATCCAAATATAATGTGTTCAATTTTTCATTTCTTGATAATGATGTTATTGGCAATGATTATTCTCGTTTTCATAACCTATTAACCTTGTTATCTGGTTTAAAGCAAGATTATCCTAATTTTAAGATTAATTTGGCAGAAATTATTACAAGAGGTATTTCCAAGACGGAAGTAAAAGAAATGGCCTTGGCTGGTTTCGTTTATGTTCAAATAGGATACGAATCCGTCAGTGACAATATACTTGTAAAGATTAACAAGAAAAATAGTTTTGCTAGCAATCTTTTGTTCATTAAATGGGCAATTGAGTATGACATTAACGTAGTAGGATTAAATGTACTAAGAGGTTTATTAGACGAAACAGATGCAGATATACTAGAAAGTATTGATAATCTGTATTTTATGAGGTTTTATAAAAGTGTAGGCAACATCAAGCATAATGTGTCTATGCTAGCTGTTAATGAAATGTCACGCTATTATAAGGAAATATGTTCAAACGGAAAGACGAACGAAATGTATTATGACCCTGTAATGGAACGACTACCTAAGGGGTATGTTCGTCATGACGATGAATTTAAAATCTATCAATTGGTAAGGAAATATCAAAATCCACTTTGGAATAATTTTGTTGCAACAGACCATTTTTTTGATGTGCATACCTTCTCATACAAGTTGATTGTGTTATCAAATAATACAATAATTTATCAAGAGAGACGAGATAACATAGAGGTTAATACTTTATCTTTTGAAAGGAACGGTATTCATTGGAAAATATTGATGTTTTGTAATGAAAAAGTTCGGTCAATAACAGAAATTTTAGAACATTTTAAAGCAACTTCGGAAACAGATATTAAAGATACAATAACTGCCCTATATAGTCAAGGGCTTCTTTATTATAGCATTTTCAGAGAAGAATGCGTAAGCATAATAAATACGAATAAAATAATTTAGGTATGAAAGAAATTAAGAAAATCTCGGTGCAGGAGTTGGATATTCTTGCCCAAGAAGCTGCTTCACTTAAAGGTGGACAGACCGTTAAGCCATTCACCAATGATGTCCAAACTAATAAGCATAGTATTGTTGCTCCTGCACCTTACAAAGGGGAACCCGGGGTACACGGTTCTTTCTATATTTAAAAAAGGTATAAGAATGGTTAAACAAAACGACAAGAATAGTCTCGGCCATTTTGCATATTAAACTCACTGCAGTTTAAAGTTATGACAGGGCTATTCTTGTATCTATTTAAATGGTAATATGAGACATCTTCGTTTGTTATTTCTTTTAATATTAGTTTTTGTTGGTATCAAAATGTGTGCAAGTAACAACTGTGATACAATACCAACTCAACAACTTAATGAGATTATCATCAAAAGCAATAAGCCTCATATAAAAGATGAAAATGGCATTTTAGTTGTGAACTTAACTGAAATTGTCAAAGATAAACCTGTAAGCAATATATTGGAGGCTCTTGGATATATGCCTGGTGTCACAAATAATAATGGCATGATTTGGCTGACAGGAGCGTCTAATGTCACAATTATTGTTAACGGAGAATTGACAAATATGCCATTGCAAAATCTTTATCAGTTGCTCTATACAACACCTGTTGACCGTTTAAAGAATGTTGAAATTATGTATTCTGCTCCTGCAAAGTATCATGTCAATGGAGCAGTTATTAATGTTGTTTTAAATTCACCAAAGCCACTTGATGGATTACAAGGGCAACTTCGCACAGGTTATAATCAGGCTCATTATTGTTCTTATGGTGGAGCTTTGTCTGCTACATATGCCATTAAGGATTGGACATTTGACCTTAATTATGGTCTGTCAAGAACTAAATCTTGGGGACACGAACATACATTTTCTAACCATCTACTTAACGGAACATATACAATGATAGAAGATGATATGCACCGAATTGGAAATAACTGGGCGAATACTATATACACATCAATGGGGTGGAAATCATTAAAATTGACCTATAATGGGCAAATTGTATCTGATTCAAAAATAAGAAGTTTATATGTAGGCTCCCTTGGTCGCTTTAACAATAACTACAATTTTGAGTCACCAATAAATTATCACAACATAGCATTAAGATACGAAACTCCTATTGGTATGACAGTCGGAGGTGATTATACCTATTATAATGAAAATAGGGAACAATTCCTTTCTCAAAATTTTACAGACTTGTTAAATTCGACAAATAGTCAGATTATTAATCGCTTTCATCTTTATGTGGACCAAGAGCATCTGTTGAAAAAATGGAAACTAAATTATGGCGTTGAATACCAGCGCTCAATTGACCATAGTTTACAGGTATATCAATCTGTAGAAATGGGTAAATTCAAGAACACACTAAATGAAGATGTAGTCAGTGTATATGTTGGCACGGAGCGTTCTTTTGATTGGGGACTGTCATTCAATATTTCGAGCAAAGGTGAATTTTGCCACAATAATTATCAGAACAACTGGAGCTTTATTCCGCAACTTGGTGTTACATATCACAAGAATCCCAAAAGTATATTCCAAGTCAATCTTAGTTCACAACGTATATATCCATTATATTGGGAACTTCATGGTGGAACAAATTATATAAACAATTATATTGTGTCCATAGGAAATACATCTCTCCTGCCATATGTCAACTATTCTACACAGTTTAATTACATTTTTAAACAGAAATATGTAGCTACGCTGTATTTCCAATATGATGACAAAGCAACAGTTTGGTTGCCATACCAGTCTCCGAATACGCAGAATCTAATCTACCAGACTATAAATATGAATTACAAACGTTTGGTAGGTATCAATCTACACTGCCCATTCAATATTGGGGATGTTTGGAATGTAACAACCACTGCCAATTTTTTTAATCAGAGAGAAAAAGCAAGCCATTTCCATGATATAAGTTTCGATAACGATAAATGGATTTTCTATGGCAAGTTTAATAGTTCTTTAAAATTTAGCAAAAATAGTCCCATTTCATTGAGCGTAGATTTTTCATACATATCACCTTCATTACAAGGGATTGCAAACATGTCAAGTATGTGGAAGGCTGATGCGGGAGCTAAATGGCTATTCGGTAGAAAGCTTTGCTGTGAACTTGATTTGAAAGTCGATGATATATTTAATCAGTGGTCACCAACAATGACCATCAACGACAAAGGGCAAGATTACAAAATGAAGGTATTTGATATGACTAGTAATCTTAAGCTGACTTTTATTTGGCGTTTCAATGGCTTTAAGCCTAAGGATTATAGCATTGACACATCACGCTTTGGAACGGGCAAATAGAATATTTTTCACTTGTAAATCGTTTAATTATGAGATATATAGAAATTATTTTTACTTTTTTTGTAGCAATTAGTTGTCATGCACAGTCGGAAGATAGAAAAATCATTTTGATGCGAGAGAATAATATTCCTACTCAAGAATTCCATAATGAACAGATAGATAGTCTCTATAACAATTATAGTATTAATACCTATAGTCCAAAATTGTGGTCCATAGCCCCAATTCATCCATTAGTATTATTATCTTATTGTAGAATCCCTATATATAGTAGTTCGTCTGCCGAACAGGGAATAATATATCAAGGTCATGACATGACATTGTCAGGGATGGTTGCAGTTACTGCATATCCTGGTATGATGAATAAAGAAGAGGGGATGTTAGGATTTTCTTTCAGAAAAGAAAAACTACATTTTCAAGTATCTGGTATAGTAAACAAATATGGTTATTATAACAGTTTGCTTAGACAGTTAGGTATCTTCGGGCAATTAACTTATCAACTTTCGTCTCCGTTTTCATTTACAGCATTTGCATATTACTATGGTAATAATGTTATGCCATTAATGCCAAATGGGGATTTTATGACACCCTCTATGCTTGGCTATTATGAAGTTTCTAGGTTTGGCGGTTATATTAACTATAACCCATCAGAGCATTTTGGAATACAGATGGGAGGACAAGTCGTTGAACGAATGGGACCCAAAAACCATTATGAAATGGAACCAATTGTTACGCCATACATAAATGTAGGACATGGAAAGAAGAAAATAGGAATAGGACTACCTGTGGGACAAATAATATATGGCATATTTGGAAAGTAAGATTCTAACCAATTGAGGTTGTCAGATAGTGTCTTATAGGATAAATGTTTCCAATGAACATCTAGCCGAATAAGAAAAGCTGCATTTATAAATGTTACCTTGTATCATATATTGAGAAATGAGTCTTCTGTTTTATAAGCAACATGACTCCATGCAATGTGGCGTAGCTTGCTTGCAAATGATATGTAAATATTTAGGCAGAGAGTATACGGTGGACTCTCTGTCGAAACTTTGTTTTGCCACAACTGAAGGGGTTTCTCTGCTAGGTATCAATGAGGCTGCAAATACTCTTGGGCTGCATACTGTATGTGCGAGAGCAACTACTGATATGCTAAGTAATGAACCACTACCATGCATCCTTTATTGGAATCAAAATCATTTCGTTGTCCTATATAAGGTTAAAAGGAAAAAGAAATTCTATGTGGCTGACCCTGGAAAAGGATTGGTAACTTATAGCTTAAATGAGTTCAAACAACATTGGATAAGCACCAGTTCCAATGGTGAAGACAAGGGCATTGCTATGTTTCTGGAAACAACTCCTGCATTCTTTACCTATAATATGGAGTGCGAAGAGAATGTCAAAGAAAAAAGATCTTTTCGGTTTCTCTTTGGGTATGTGAAGAAATACCGCAAGTATTTCGGACAAATCATCTTGGGATTAGTGATTGGAAGCCTTTTGCTACTTGTTTTGCCTTTCCTTACCCAATCTATAGTTGATGTTGGCATCAAGAATCAAAACATAGGGTTTGTTTGGCTTATCCTGTTGGGGCAGTTGATTCTCACTATCAGCCGAACGGCTATCGACTTTATCCGTAGGTGGTTGCTGCTTCACATTTCGCTGCGCATCAACATTTCGCTAGTGAGCAACTTCTTCATTAAGCTTTTGAAATTGCCAATGTCTTTCTTTGATACGAAACTCATGGGCGACTTGATGCAGAGAATGAACGACCATAGCCGTGTGAACAACTTCCTCACGCAGCAGACGCTCAACATCACCTTTGCCATGCTCACCTTCGTGGTGTTCTCCGTAGTGCTGTTCTTCTACAACAAGTTGGTGTTTGCCATCTTTCTGTTGGGAAGCATCCTCTATGGAGGCTGGATGACATTGTTCTTGAAGCGGAGAAAGGTGCTCGACTATGAACTGTTCGAGCAACAAGCCATCAACAACAACAAGACCTACGAATTTATCACCTCCATGCAGGAAATCAAGTTGCAGGATTGTGAGCAGCGTAGAAGATGGGAATGGGAGGACACGCAAGCAGACTTGTTCGGTGTGCAGATGAAATCGCTCAAGCTCCAACAAACTCAGGAGGCAGGAAGCATCTTCATCAATGAGGTGAAGAACATCATCATCACGGTAGTGGCTGCAACAGCCGTGATTCATGGACAAATGACACTCGGTATGATGCTTGCCGTACAATACATCATCGGACAACTCAACTCACCAGTGGAGCAACTGATGAACTTCTTCTATTCTCTGCAAGATGTGAAGATTAGCTTGGAGCGTATCAACGAGATTCACCAAATGGATGATGAGAACGGAAAGGAAGGTTTGCAAACTTCCATTGAGGACAAGAATGATGGCATTGACATCAAGACCATCATGTTCAAGTACGACCCACATGCTTTGCGCAAGACCATAGATGATGTGAACATTCACATTCCGCAAGGTAAGGTAACAGCCATCGTTGGCGCATCTGGCAGTGGAAAGACCACCCTCATCCGTTTGATGCTTGGTTACTATCCTGTCTTGGAGGGAAAAATCAACATTGGAAATACAGACATTAACAAACTCAACAAAAAGTGGTGGCGCAGACAATGTGGTGTTGTCATGCAGGATGGTGTTATCTTCTCGGAGAGTATCGCACGAAACATTGCTGTTGACGATGGCGACATAGATAAGAAGCGATTGTTGAAAGCTGCTGAGATAGCTTGCATCAAGGATTACGTGATGGCTTTGCCTCTGAAATTCAACACCAAGATTGGGCGTGATGGCGTGGGACTTAGCCAAGGACAGAAACAGCGCATCTTGATAGCGAGGGCGGTGTATAAGAATCCTGACTACATCTTCCTTGACGAGGCAACCAACTCGCTCGATGCCAACAATGAGAGAAGCATTGTGGAGAACTTGGATAAATTCTATAAGGGTAAGACTGTTGTGATTGTGGCTCATCGCCTAAGCACGGTGAAGAATGCCGACCAAATCGTGGTCATCGATCATGGAAAAGTGGTTGAGGTAGGCAATCATGAGTCTTTGACCGCCAAGCGAGGGGCATACTATAACCTTGTGAAGAATCAGTTGGAATTGGGAAACTAAAATGTTTTTGACATGGAACAGAAAGAAAAAGAATCAGATAATATCGAGTTGAGAAGCGAGAAGGTGAGGAACGTAATAGGTAAAGTTCCTCCTCGCCTCGTCAGCTTGGGGACAGTTATCATTACCATAATAGTCCTCGCTCTCGCAGTTGCTTTCTACAAGATACCTTATCCTATATCCATAGAGGCTAATGGTGAGGTCATCAATCAAAGAATAGTGCAAGTGTTTGTACCATATAAGTATTTGCATCTTTTCGATGAGCCAAGGACAGCTCATGTTTCTTTCGAGGGCAACGACAATGCATCTTATAACTGCAACATCATAAGCCATAATGCCAAGCTCATACATAGGGAAGATGGTAACTATTTTATGGCTATAGCCACAGTGAGTACACAGGGACAAAAGTCCCCTGTGTTGCAAAAGTACATGAAAGCCGATGTCAGAATCATCGTCAGCAACAAAACGTTATGGCAGCAGGTATTCGGATAAGCTATATCCGAATACTGCTGTTTGTTTTTGGATACATATTGTTGGTAAGCATCAGATTTAACTCAAAAAGTTCTAAATTCCGTAAATTTCTCCTTGCTAGTTATGGGATATTTAGAAAATTGTCGTATCTTTGTCCCCGAATTGAGGCGTTCTTTGCATATTGCAAAATACAGAAACGAGCAGAAGTCCGCTCGTTTCCATATTGTTACCTATATAAAATAGGCAAACGCCCAACTTCTTGATTTTCAATCAAAGTCCAATTTAGAGCGAGTTAGAATTCGTTAAGAGATGATGTATGACAAAAAACGGGAATACATTCAGGCTAGGAGGGATGAAGAACTGGATGGAATTGGTAATTTGATGCAGTTATACAAATTTAACGGAAGAGATGTAATGGTTTTGGATAATAATGTGTACTTTTGTACTAGATAATGATGAAATAAAAACATATATAAAACAAAAGATATAGGAACGGATGAAAATGTTAGATTTTAAGGTAAAAAGATTTGTTGGTATTATATTTCATTTGATTTTAGCTCAAATCTGTTTAGCTCAGACTGGTATCGCTGACCAAAATTTCGGAAAGGATACTTTGCAATTAAGGGAGGTTGTTGTTAGAGCAACCCGCCCTTTGGCAAAGTTGAACAGCGAAGGCTTTGTGACAGAAGTCAAAGGTACCGTTTTGGAAAAACTTGGTTTTGCAAAAGACGTTATGGGTATGTTGCCTGGTGTACTGAATAATAATGGTTCCATTGAAGTTTTTGGCAAGGGAAAACCAGTCTTCTATATTAATGGACATATTGTCCGCAATAATATAGAAGTTGAGCAATTGAAGGCTAACCAAATAGATAAGATAACAGTTATAACGAATCCAAGTTCACGTTATGCATCAACCGTAGGTTCCATCATAAAGATAACAACCATTAAAAAGGTTGGGGATGGTTTCTCTTTTGATAACATCGCTACTATTGGTTATCGTAATTATCTGTATGGCAAAGACAATTTGGACTTGAACTATAGAATTGACAATTTGGATGTTTTTGGAACGTTGGGATTTGAGAAAGGCAAGAATACGAACTCTAGTAAAAATGTTCAGAATTCATGGCTCTCGTCACATCATCAGCAGAATACGACTATGAAATCGACACAGCACTCAAAGTTGATTGATGGTAAATGGGGATTTGATTTTTCCTCGTCTCCAAAACTCTCATTTGGCGCATTTTACCAAGTGTCTTATGCTCCAACAAAGACCAATTCGAGCATTATGTCATCATTATATTCTGATGATGTAATTGAAAGTGAGACTTCTGCATACAAGGATATCAAATTAAGAGATTTGGAACATTTGTTAGATGGATATTGCCATGGGGTTTGGGGAAAATGGAATTTGGAAATGACTTTTGATTTAATGTGGAAAAAAACACGTGAAAATCAAAACGTTATAGAGCAAACCGGCATCAATCAGGATTTCGGAATAAAAGATGTTGGGCATGCTAGGTTAATGGCAACGGAATTATATGCGTCACACCCATTTCTTAAAGGTAATTTTAGCTTTGGAGTAGATTTCACCAATAGTAGCCGTGAGGAAAATTCAGAAAGTGAAAATAGCATTATGGCAGGCGAGAACAATAAAATACAGGAGCTGAATATGGCATATTACGTTGAAACTATGCAGCATTTAGGCAATGTAACATTCCGTATCGGTGGCAGGTATGAGCATGTGAACAGTGAATATTTTATAGGTGGCAGAAAAAATCACGAACAGTCACATGTTTATGATAAGTTTTTCCCGACTGCTTCATTGTCTCTGCCCATTGGAAAAACTATGGTGCAGCTGAGCTATTCTAAGCAATGCTATCGTCCATTGTACTCTCAGTTGAGCAACACGGTTCACTATGTTAACAAATATCTCTATCAAAGTGGAAATCCGTATTTGCAACCATCCTATAGCGACAACATCTCTTTAAATTTGAGGTATCGCTGGCTGGCATTAACTGCTAATTATAAAAAGGTGCAAAACCAAATAATAACATCATATACATATTATGATGATGCGAAGACTATTGCTTTGCTCAAAAAGGAAAATTCTAGAAACAGTCTGTCTAACTTACAGATAATGGCTTCTTTTATGCCCGGATTCCTTTGGAAATGCTATTATCCCGTATTGGCATGTGGTGTTGTCTCGCAATTTTACAAGATTGATTACAGAGGAGATATAAAGCACGTGGACAATCCTTTGGTTGTAGTTAAGTTCAATAATATTTTCAAATTCCATAACAACTATATGGCGACAGTAAATTACAGTTGGCGTAGTGAGGGAAATAGTGAGAATATTAAGATGGGGAGTGTTGGACAGATAAATCTTTCTTTGGCTAAGGACTTATCTGAAAAATGGAATGTCAAGTTGTCTGCAAATGACATCTTTAATACTGCCCGCAAAAATACTTTTACCATTTTCAGCGGAATGAATGATGTCTATATTGAAAAGGCTGCGTCTGTAAGGGCAGTGGAATGTATCGTAAGATATAAGTTTAATACAGTTAAAACAAAATATAAAGGTAAAGGGGCAGGGAAAAAGGAAATGGATAGATTGTAACTGTTTAAACTCTATCCTTTCTGGGATATGCTTATCGATTGTTTGTCGTAGTTCATATACCCTTATAAATGCAGCTTTATGCTTCAATTTAACAGGATTTTTCCCTCCGTTTCTTTGCCATTTCCATCTTTTTCCTTAATTTTGCAGCGGAAACTCTATAATAGATATTTGTAATGGCAATAAGAATGAAGATGAAACAGGAAAAGATGAGAAAGATAGGCATCGCTTCGGCTCTGGGCTTGGTGGTGCTCGTGGTGCTGGGACTGTATGGCGCCAGCAACTATATGCTCAATTATTCGCTCAACTATCCGAAGGATGAGAGAATGACGTCTGAGCACTGGAAGAACAGAATGAAGAAAGAGTGCCCCTGGATGATTGGCTGGATGGACTCCGTGTATCAGCACCATTGCGTGAAGGATACCTTTGTCGTGATGCCGTCTGGCTACAAGGCCCATGCCATCTATCTCTATGCACCGGAGGCTACGGAAAAGACTGCCGTGGTGGTGCATGGCTATCAGGTGCGCTCCGAGGGAATGCTGCACATCGCCTATCTCTATAATCACGATATGGGGTATAATGTGCTCCTGCCAGATCTGTATGGACATGGAGAGAGCGAGGGCGACCATATCCAGATGGGCTGGAAGGATAGATGGGATGTGATCAGATGGTCGGAAATCGCCAATGAGATTTTTAGAGTGAAGGGTGAAGGACAGAGAGCGAAGGGTGAAGACCGAAGAGCGAAGAATACCCGTCAGGTGATTCACGGTATTTCGATGGGTGCGGCAACCACGATGGCAGTATCGGGAGAGAAAACGTCCGATTACGTGAAGTGCTTTGTGGAGGACTGCGGCTATACCAGCGTGTGGGATGAGTTTTCCGCTCAGCTCAAAGACCAGTTTGGCTTGCCTGCCTTCCCGCTGATGAATACCACTTCCGCCCTTTGCCAGCATCGCTACGGCTGGTCGTTTGCCGAGGCGCAGCAGATAGAGCAGGTTCGCAAGAGCACCAAACCGATGCTCTTTATCCATGGCGATAAGGATGCCTTCGTGCCCTACGCCATGCTTCATCCGCTTTACGAGGCAAAGACGAAGGGCAGAAAAGCCATCTTCATCGCCAAAGGCTCCGTTCATGCTATGGCATATCGCGATCATCACGAGGAATATACCCGCATCGTAAAAGACTTTGTTTCGAAAGAGGAATAGGCTATTCTCCGATATGTTGTCCCACCACATACCCTGTGGTCCAGGCTGCCTGCAGATTGAAGCCGCCGGTGATGGCATCTATGTCGAGCACTTCGCCGGCAAAGAAGAGGTGAGGGCACACCTTGCTCTCCAGGGTATGCAGGTCGATGTTGCTGAGGCTGATGCCGCCGCAGGTAACAAACTCCTCCTTGAAGGCTCCCTTTCCGTTCACCTGATAGAGGTCGTTGGTGAGGGTTTCTATCAGCAGGTTGCAACCCTTCTTTCCCATTTCGCTCCATTTCTTTTCGGGTGCATATCCCATCTTCTGAATCAGGAAGAGCCAGAGGCGGGATGGCAAATTGTAGGGGCGGATGCTTGCCAGCTGCTTCTGTGGGTTGGCGATGATGATGCCCTGGATGTTCTCTTCCACCAGCGAGCGGTTGCTCTCGTGTACCCAGTTTACGGAAAGCCTGATCTGATAGTTGTTCTCGTGCAGATAACGGGCTGCATGGGATGAGAGCTTCAGCACGGCAGGACCGCTCATGCCCCAATGGGTGATGAGGAGCGGACCCTCAGCCTTCAGCTTGGTGCCCGGAATGCTGGTATATACCGGCTCAACCACCGTGCCCATCAGATTCTTGAAAGCCTTGTCGGCAATGTTGAAGGTGAAGAGCGATGGGATAGGCTGCTCTATCGCATGTCCCAGGTCTGAGAGATGCTTGAAGCTTTCCTGCTTCGGATGACCGCCTGTGGTAATGGCTACCCGGTGGAAGGCAATCTGCCTGATTTCGGAAACGGGATGAGAGGCAGAAGATGCACCCGATAGATTTCCCTTTTCTTTTGAAACCTTGAAATCCAGGAGCAGGCGCTCATCCTCCAGTTCGGTGATGGCGGTGAGCTGGTGGTTGCATTGTATCTTCACGCCCAGTCGCTTGGCGGTATTCACCAGACAGTCGATGATGCTGTGCGAATCCTGCGATTGCGGAAACACGCACTGGTCTTCCTGCGTAACCAGTGGTACGCCGTTCTCCTCAAACCAGTCGAAGGCATGCTGGTAGTCGAATCTCTTGAAGAGTCGCTTCATCAGTTTATGTCCGCGAGGGTACGCCTGTTTCAGGTCGGAAATCTCCTCAAAGGAATTGGTAAGATTGCATCTTCCTCCTCCCGTGATTTCCACCTTGGCGAGAACCTTCGAATTCTTCTCGAAAATCGTGATGTCGGCGTGAGGGAAGTTGCGCTTGGCCTCTATCGCCGCAAAGAATCCTGCGGCACCCCCACCAATAATTGCAATATGTAGTGATTGTGGCATATCGTATTTTTTTGGATGATTAGGGTGCAAAGGTACTGCTTTTCTTTGATAAAAGAAGAAAAGTTCCTCTTTTTCTTTTGCAGATACGATAGATTTTTGTAACTTTGCGTAAAAATCATAGTATATCAAGTATCAAATAGATTTATGGCAAAAAGAGAATATGTTGAGGCCAACAAGCGTTGGCTGGAGGAAAAGGCAAAGGAGGAGGGCGTTATGGCGCTGCCTCGTGGTATATATTATAAGGTGTTGAAGCAGGGCGACCCGAAGGGAGCACAGCCTAGCCGACGCAGCATCGTGACGGCCCATTACACCGGTTGGACCATCAATGGCAAGAAGTTTGATTCCAGCCGTGGCGGTACGCCGTTCGCCATGCGATTGCGCGACCTGATAGATGGCTGGATTGTTGCCATGCAGCAGATGCACGTTGGCGACCAGTGGGAACTTTACATCCCAGCCGAAATGGGTTACGGCAAGTTCTCGCAGCCGGGCATCCCAGGCGGCTCTACCTTGATATTCGAAGTAGAACTGCTGGGAGTGGGATAACCCGGATACTTGAAATTATAAAGATCATTAAGATAAGAGAGTCTTGTCCGGCTATAGTCGGTTCAATTCATCTTCCGCACTGTTCATGCCGTTGTATCTTCCCTTGCGCTTGTTGAATTTCCAGGTTACGGTCAACTTGTAGCTCCATAGCTTGTAATCCTCAGTCTGGGAGAAGTCAACGGCATGCTCGTGGATTCGCTCCTTGAAGAGCTGCTGATGGAAGAGGTCGTTGGCACTGAAGGCAACCTGTAATCTGCCGTCCATCCACGATTTGTTGGCACCAAGACTCCAGTTCTGAGTGGGGCTGAACTTCGTTTTGCCCACTTGTCCTCCGTTGTCAAAACTGTAGGAGAGCGACAGCTGATAGTTGTTTGGTAGCGTGAAGTAATTGTCAAACGATGAATTCCAAGTTGCTCCGTTATAGCTGATTAGCTCTCCATGATCATTTACGGAGAAGCGCTGGTAAGTGATGCTTGCATTTACATTTGGGCGCCAGCAGCCGAAGACGTGCCCCCAGTTGAGATAGGCCATGTATTTCTGAATCTTGTTGAAGTTCATGAATGTACTCACGTATCTTACGGGCTTGTCTTCCGGTACTTTATGCACATACATGATGGAGTGGTCGGTACGGGTGTATCTCAGCATTCCCATGAAATCTTTCCACTGCACCGAGTAGGTCAGACGATAGGTGTTGACAGGCTGTAGCTTCGGATTGCTGATCTGATACTGAAAGCGCGAGATATAGTAGATGTTCCCGCTTAGCTGACTGAAAGAAGGTCGGGCGGTGGTAGTGCGGAAGCTGAGCGAGTGATGCCACGACGGTTCTTTGAGAGTGATACCGAACGATGGAAACCACTGGTCGTAATGGCGCTCCATATTGTCGGGAGATTCCTCCGACAGATTGGTGTATCGGGATGTGAGATGCTCGTATCGGATGCCTGCCCACCAGCTCCATCTGCCAGCTTCACCCTGATATTGCAGGTAAGCAGCCGTCTTGGTATCGTGGTTTTTGTATTCCGTAGTTCCAAGCATATCGGCAGAACTTTCGGTTTTTCCCTTGCCTTCCATCAGGCTCCATTCGCCACCATAGTTGATGGAATGTTTATCAGAGATGAGTTGCTTGACTTCGATTCTTCCACTATAGATATCGTAGTTGGAATTAGAGCGGTTGAGGGTTTCCTGCATCTCGCTACCTTCTTTCTCCGTGATAGGCTGTCTGTCAGAATCCTTGTTCCTTGCATAGTCCAGATAAATCTGTGATGAGAGATGTTTCGACCATTTAGCCAGATGGAAGAGATTGAAGTGGTGGCTGCGCTGGTGTCCCCATTGCTGGCTCTCCGCATCAACATACTTCATCTCGCCATCCGCATCAGAAAGCTTCATCTCTCTATTTGTATCTTCTCCTGCTGGGTTAGGATAGCGATAGTACTGCTGCTGTTTCTCGCTTCTGCCGCCATTCAGCCAAAGCCCTTCCCATTGTATTCCCACTTCGTGTTGCTTGCTGAGCAACCAGTCGAAGTTGAGTTCTGTAGCGTTATAATTTGCCTTGTTCTTGCCATGGCGGTCGGTTCCGAAGAGATATTCGCCATCTTTGGCTCTTACGAGCGCTTCCTGTGGCTGATGCACATTGTATCGGTTGTCTGTGTAGCCGTAAAATCCTGTGAGCGAAATCTTCTTCGTTACCCAACCCAGGGTCAATTCCTCGTGGTTGGTGTTCACCTCGCTCAATTTATCATACACCTGCATCTTGCCGAATATACCCTCGTCTGTTCTTCTCGTCAGGATTCTCAGTACGGCTCCCGTCGTTGCATCATATTTTGCACCAGGAGTGGTAATGAGTTCTATTTCATCTATCAGCTTCACATCGAGATGAGCGAGTTCGGCTGAAGTCGCCTTCTTGTCGTTGAGATAGATGATGGGTGCTCCCAGCCCGTTTACTTCCAGAGTTCCATCGGAGGTTTGTTTCATGCCGGGGATGTGCTTCAATACATCATCCAGCGTTGGCTCCTTTGCCAAAGGAGTGTTGCGGACACGGGTAACCAGGGCATCGTTCCTCATCTTGTACATCGGGCGATGACCTGTTACGGTTACGGCTTGAATCTCGGCTTCCTTATCAGCTTTTGTCTCTGCTTCCTTATCTGCTTTGATCGAATCTTTTTCCGTCTGTACTGAGTCTGCGGAAACTCCGGATGTCGGGAATTTCCCGTTTTGTGCTGTTGCACAGGTGGCGGTGGCTAGCATCGCCCATAAAACAGTTTCTTTCTTCATATTCTTCCTTGTTTTTTGTTTTCGTTTGCAAAGGAACAGCTTTTCGGGCTCAAAATCGCAAATAATCATTACTGAAACATTACGCTGGCAAAATAATCTTGCTTCACCTTAATTATATATAGTGAAATCTTTGTACCTTTGCATCGAAAAAAGAAAAAATGATATGAATAGAAGAATCAAACAAGTCTGGCTGCTCGCCATCCTTTCCTCTTTCCTGCTGATAGGCTTGCAGACCTATTGGCTCTATAATAGCGTGACCTATTCGATGGGAGAGATGGGGAAGAAAAATGCCGAAAAGGCGGAACAGGCAATAGTCACTTATCAGACAGATCTCGGAGCGGCGGTAAAAGAAAAATCACATATCGGTTATGTCGTCACGGCATATTTTTCAGACTTCAAGCGTCCCTGTACTACGATTTGCTCTCCGCTGGATACGGATACAATCATTGGTGGAGTGGTGTATAGCAAGCCGGGATTCGGCAACGTGATGGAGAAGAGAGATACTTTCGATTTGCGTGAGACGGATTCCAACAATTCTTTTGATTGCCTGAATACTTACATTACTTACCAGCTTACCCGTTTTGACAAGGCGCATTTTGACCGTTTCATCAGTAGGAAACTGGGCAATGATTTCATCGGGGCAGAGATGAAGACGGGAAAGCATCGTCTGTGGCAGACAAGAATCGTAGAGCCTCCTACCTTGTTTCATCACGAAATGCTGGTGGAAGTACCTTTCAATCCTATCCAGTATCAGTCGATGCAGATGAGGATGCAGGTGCCGATGCTGCCCATCCTGAAGGGAATGATGTGCCAGATGATAGGAAGTCTCCTGGTTACCATCATGCTTCTCCTGAGCATAGCTTATCTCATCAAGGTGATGCTCCTGCAGAAGAAGGTGGATAAGATGCGAAGCGACTTCGTGCATACGATGATTCACGAGCTGAAGCGCCCCGTGCAGACGCTGAAGATGTGTGTGTCCGTATTTTCTGCCCAAAAGACAGATGAAAAGGATGAGAATGCCCTCATCATGGAGACGGTTAGAGAGGAGAGCGATAACCTGACCGCCTATCTCGCCAAACTCCGGGAAGTAATAAGGGCAGAGGAACATATCCCGCTCCAGATAACTTCTTTCGATATCCATGCCGCTTTGCAGAATCTGGTGGCAGTTTATCGAAAGAATAAGCAGAAGGAGGTGAATGTTTCGCTCGATTACCAGCGCACTTCCAACCGGATGATGGGAGATAGAGAGCAGCTTCTGAATGTGGTCAGCAATCTGATGGAGAACTCGGTGAAGTATTCCGGCGATATTGTCAATATCCATGTTGCCTGCCGAGATACCGGGAAGGAGGAAGTCATGATTTCTGTATCAGATAATGGTATCGGAATTTCTCCCGACGAGCAGCAGAGAGTCTGGACGAAGTTCTATCGCAGCAATACTTACCCGGATATGATGCAGCCGGGCATCGGCTTGGGCTTGAGTTTTGTGGATATGATTGTGAAGGCCCATGGGGGCAGAAAAATGATGCAGAGCGAAGTGGGCAAGGGAACCAGAATTTCAATCGTCATCCCGCAACACTCCTGATGCATCCGATTTAACGCTATAAACAACAGAAAAAATGATCAAGATATTATTTGCAGACGATGACTTGAAGTATTCCATGTTGCTGAAGAGTTTCCTGCAGCAGCATGGCTACGATGTGACTTATGCCGGCAATGGCAAGAAGGCATGGGAGCAGTTCCCGGAGGTGAAGCCCGACCTGGTATTGCTCGACATCAATATGCCGGAGATGGATGGCTATGAGGTGGCTGAGCGCATCAGAACCATCGACCCGAAGGTGCTTATCTTCTTTCTCACCGACCGTACGGAGAAGAACGATCGACTGAAAGGTTTCTCCCTGAAGGCAAACGATTATCTTGCCAAACCCTTCTATCCGGAAGAGTTGCTGGCAAGAATAGAGGAGCGGTTCTCCATGAATGAGAGTGAGACGATAGAAGAGGAGGTGTATCATTTCGGTGAAACCACCTTCTGCTATAATAACAATGAGCTTCGCACCCGTTCCTCTCGTGTGCTCATCACCAGCCGACAAGCCGACATCCTCCGTCTGCTGGCGAAGAATATCGGTAATGTAGTAAGCAAGGAGATGATACAGGAGGCGGTGTGGGGTACCGTAAGCTATGCCAACTCCCAGGCTGTGAATGTGCAGATGACGTATCTCCGCCATGCTCTTCAGCATGATGCAACCGTTAAGATTGAGTCGCTGAAGAAAAAGGGATATGTTTTGTCTGTTATTTCTCCAGAGTAACGATGATGTAGCTTCTGCCATCCTCTTTCAGACCTCTTTCCTGAATGGCCTTGGTGCCCTCTTTCAAGATCTCGATGGCTCTGATCTTGCTGGAAGAAATCTTGTTGAATTCCTCTTTAGTCAGCTCCTGCTCTCTGCCCTTGATCAGATAGTGAGGGTCTGGCTTGGGGGCAGGAGGTGTGGTAGTGGTGATGATATGAATTTCTATCACATCGCTTTTGGGTGCCGGCAAGACGGTGGTGTTTACCCTGTAATTCTTGATGGTTTTACCGATAAGCTCCTTGCCGGTGAAATTTGGGATGCGCTCACCGTCAATGCTGTAGATACGCAGGGTATCTGCCTTCGATGCCATACTGCTGGTTATGCCCAGCAGAGCAAATGCAATGGTGAAAATATACTTTTTCATAAGCGTAGAGAGTTTTATAAATCGTTTAACTGTGCCAGTGGAAGTAGTTGATAACTACCATCTTGTGTCTCTGATGAATTGATGGTGTAATGCTGCATGTTGCCTTCGTTGTCCAGGGTTGAGATAACGATGTTATTGCCTTGGCGGTTGATGGTCAGCTGCTCGGCAGAAGGCAGGGCGGCAGAGGCTACTTCATAAATCTGAGTGAAATCTTCATGAATGCTTCTTTCTGCTTCAGATGAAGTCTTCCCGGCATTGCCGGAAGTCTTTTCATTTCTTCTTGAAGTCTTCTCCGTATTTTCTGCAGTCTTCTCCGTATTGCCAGAAGAGGTCTCTTCTGTATTTTCTGCAGTCTTCCCTGCATGTTTCTCACTTCTTTCTGCGATATTCTTTCTTTTGGCAAGGGCCATCTTGCTTGACTTCATTTCCTGCGGGGTCACGATATCCTGGGTTGCAGCCAGGAAGAGGGAGTCGGCACGTTCCATCTTTTCGTATGCGTTCAGGTTCCCGTCTTCATCCTTGGAAGATGGCTGCGAGCGAACTACCTGCTCTGTAGGAACCAGATTGGCAAGGCTAGGTTGTTGTTCAGAAGAGGATGAGAAATAATCCTTGATAGGGAAGAGCAGGAAGATGAGGCCTGCCAGCATCGCCGTAGCGAGAAGAATGGCAGAGAGGCGTACCCATCTTGTTTTGTGCTTCTTAGAAGCTGCAAGGGACATCTCTTTCATTTGCGGCTGTCCATCAGCTTCTTTTTTTCTGTCCAGTTCTTTCATCTCTTCTTTTCCGTCCAATTCTTCCATCATTTCCATTTCTGTTTGATGGAAATTCGGAGTATAGTTCTCCATCCCCAGCATCAGGTTTCTGATGTCGAGATCCTCATCCGTTAAATCCTTATTCTCGCAATGGCGATAGAAATCAGCCAATGCCTGTTCTTCCTCCACGCTGGTATCAGCATCGAGGTAGCGCTCTATCAGCCCGTGGCGATAGGTTATATCTTCTAGTTTCTTCATTTCTTTCCTTTTTAGAGTTCCTTTTTTAGAATTCAATTTGAAGTTTAATTTAGAGCTCAATTTGAGCACCAGCCTTTTATGACTTCATCATTTTCAGCAATGATCTTCTTGCTGCAGAAATCATCGTCTTGGTGCTCGTCTTGTTGGCTCCGCAGATTTCGGCAATCTCATCGAGGCTCTTTCCCTCGCTTCTCAATAGCAGCATTCTTCTCTGCGTATCCGGAAGCCTGTCCATCGCCCTGTTGAGTCGCCTTTGCGTATCCTCGCCGATGATGGTCTGGTCGGTACGCTCGGTTGCCGTACAGATTTCTGCGGGATGCTTCATCTGTTCCAGCGATGCCGTCTGGGCTTTGTTGCGTCTCAGATGGTCGATGCAGAGATTCCTGGCTATCGTCATACCTAAGGCCTCGATGCTCTGGTATTCAGAGAGCCTGTCGCGCATCTTCCAGAGCTTCACCAGGGTTTCCTGCACGATGTCATCGGCTTCTTCGGCAAGGGTTCCTGCCGAGAGATAACGTTGACAATGTGCCGTCAACCTGGGGCGCATTTCCTGGACGATATGTTCAAATTCTGTTTCTTCCATTTGTTTCTTTTTATGTGTATGACGCAAGAAGAGGCGGAAGGTAAACAAAAAAATGCTACCTTCGTACATTTCCGTGCAAAGATAGCATAAAAATTTGAGATATAGACATATCTTTTATTTTATTTGTGGATGAAGTGGTTTATTCCTCTGTTTTTGCCATTATTACAATGATATTACAGGTGCAGAAAATCAGTGATGTAACAGCTTTGTAATACTTATGTTTTACGGTAGAAATATCTTCTCCTTACCTTTGCAGTCAAAATGAAGAAGATGTCTTTCCGCATCATCGGAAAAGATTTCATTCGGAATAAAGAAAATCAGATTTACGTGTATATATAATAAGGTAAGAAATGAAGAAGAAAACGTATTTGTTGATGGCACTCATGATGGTGTCGATGGGAATGAATGCCCAGAATTCTGGAAACAGCTCTTTGGAGAAGGGCATCGGGGAATTCACCAAGACCATGAAAATTGGTGGAACCATCCGCTCTAAGTATGAGTACCAGACCGAAGAGGGGGAGGGTCGATTCGAGGTGCGTACAGCCCGCATCAACGTGATTGGCAATGTAACACCTCAGGTAAGCTACAAGGCAGAAATCGACCTCTGCGACGAGGGTAAGATCAAGATGCTCGATGCCTATACACGCATCAAGCCTTGGAAGACCCTGCAGTTCACCATCGGTCAGGAGCGTGTGCCATTCACCATCGATGCTCACCGTTCTCCTCATCAGCAGTACTTTGCCAACCGTTCGTTCATCGCCAAGCAGGTGGGTAACGTTCGCGACGTGGGTGCAGAAATAGGATATACCTGGAATGTTGGTTTCCCTATCGTGGTGAATGCCGGTATCTTCAACGGTTCGGGCTTGACCAACCAGAAGGATTACTGGACCAAGGGCGTTAACTATTCTGCCAAGGCACAGTTCCTCTTCCCGAATGTGAACCTGGTGTTGAGCACCCAGAAGATCAAGCCATCTGATATCACGGTAACGATGTATGATGGTGGTATCACCTTCCACAAAGGTGGTTTCATTGCTGAGGCTGAGTATCTTTACAAGCATTACAGCAAGGATGCTTTCCACGATGTGCATGCTTTCGATGGCTTCATCTGCTATGACATTCCGGTCATCAATCAGAAGAGCATCATCAGGAAGGTTTCGCCTTTGGCAAGATATGATTTCATGAGCGACCACAGCGATGGTACTCGATATGGCGGTTCTGATACTGAGCTTGATGCCTTGAAGATAAACGATTACAAGCGCCATCGTGTTACGGGCGGTGTAACCCTGAGCCTTGCCAAGCCATTCATCTCGGATATCCGTATCAACTACGAGAAGTATTTCTATCGCAAGGGTGGCATTGCCAAGACTTCAGAAAAGGATAAGATTGTTGTGGAGTTCATGACAAAGTTTTAATTTTTTTAGGCACGGATTATACGGATTTTTTTGACTTGCGTAACTTAAAAAACTCATAGCGCCAGCCTCTGTGTAATCCGTGCCTAAAAGTTACAGCATTCCCTTAGAGCTAGGAAGCTCGAAGTGGTAGATGTCTCTCTTTACCGCCATTTTCAGCGAACGGGCAAGCGCCTTAAATATGCCTTCTATCTTGTGATGCTCGTTCTCGCCCTCAGCCTTGATGTTGAGGTTCATCTTTGCCGCATCACTCAGACTCTTGAAGAAATGCTTGAACATCTCGGTTGGCATTTCGCCCACCTTCTCTCTATGGAACTCGGCATCCCAAATCAACCATGGACGGCCACCGAAATCCAATGCCACCTGACAGAGACAATCATCCATCGGCAGACTGTAGCCGTATCTTTCGATGCCACGCTTGTCGCCCAGCGCCTGCAGCAGGCATTCGCCCAGTGCAATACCCGTATCCTCAATGGTATGATGCTCATCCACATAGAGGTCGCCCTTGGTATGGATAGTGAGGTCCATCATGCCGTGCTTGCCTATCTGCTCCAGCATGTGGTCGAAGAAACCAAGACCGGTAGAAATGTCGCATTTGCCGCTGCCATCGAGATTTACCTTGATGTAGATATCCGTCTCCTTGGTGGTGCGCTTCACCTCGGCAATGCGGTCGCCGGCAAAGAGAATCTCGGCAATCTTATCCCAGTCCATGCCGTCTTTTCCGAGAATCAGACTCTTGCAACCCAGGTTTTCTGCAAGCTGGGCATCGGTTTCACGGTCGCCGATTACATAACTGTTTGCCATATCGTAGGCAGGGTTATCGATGTATTCGGTCAGCATGCCTGTTCCTGGCTTGCGCATTGGTGAGTTATCCTCAGGGAAGTGGCGGTCGATGTGCTGCTTGGCAAAGTGGATGCCCTCGCTCTCCAGGGTCTGGATGATGAAGTTGTGTACTGGCCAGAAGGTATCTTCCGGAAAGGAGTCGGTACCCAGTCCGTCCTGGTTGCTCACCATCACCAGCTCGTAGTCGGTGTGCTGGGCAATGAAGGCGAGGTTACGGAACACGCCCTTGGTGAATACCAGCTTCTCGAAGCTGTCAATCTGCTCATCCTCTGGTTCCTGAATCAGGGTTCCATCGCGGTCGATGAAGAGTAATCTTGTCTGTTTCATTTTCTCTTAGTGTTTTATGCTAATATGATTAATACTTTTCTATTTCTGTGGTTGTCATCTGTTGGCTGTCCTTCTGTTTCTGCTTTTCTTCATCTGTTACCTTGTACGAACCATAAAGGTAGGCCAAGGATATGCCAAGCCAGCTCAGTGCATAGATGATAAGGAGGCTGCTGATGGTGAAGACGAGGAAGAGGAGTGGGGTGAAGTACCCTGGTACTCCCAGTGGGTCGCCATCAAGAGCGCCTAGCTGTGAGTAGAACTGGGCGATGATGAGGATGATAGAAGGCAAGGCTGCGATAAAGGTGGCAATGCCTACAATCATGATGCCGAGGAAGCAAGTCATGAAGAAACCTCCGAAATGACGGAGGATACGGAGCAAAGACTTGCCAACCTTGCCCTTTTCGCCTTTCGCACACAGTTGCTTTCGTGGCATGAGGTGCCAGAACGAAATGACTGCCATGACGATGGTGGCTAAGTAAATGATGGTTTGCAGAATGAATGATGCCATCGGATTTACTACTCCCCAATCGTGAAGCGACTTGTTGGGGAGGAGAAAGTAGAGTACGATAGCCAACAATACCGCAAACGGTACATGTGTAGCCCAAGTTTGCTTGACAAACGATTTGATGTCGCTCGTCACTGTATTGTAGGATGCTTTCATACAAGCAGTTATGCTGCGCTGCTTAAATAATTCATTTACTTCCATAACTATCTTGTTTTAATTTCTAATTATCGCTTTTGTATTTTTTTACCTTTTTACCCTTTTACTTTTTTACCTTTAAAAGTTTTTTACCTTTTTACTTTTTAACCCTTTTACCCTTAAAAGTTTCTTCTGAATTCAGAACAGGTAATGGCTGTTGCGATAGCCACGTTCAGGCTATCAGCAGTGGCTCTTCCTTCCGGGAAGTTTGGGATAAGCAATTTGTGGTTCACCTTTTTTGCCAGGGCAGGTGAAATACCTTTTCCTTCGTTTCCCATCACGATGAGTCCTCGGTTTTCGAGCGTTTGCTGATAGATGTTGTCACCGTCCAATAAGGTTCCGTATACGGGAACATTATTTGGAAGAGATTCTACCAGACCCAGCAAATCGCCATATTCTACCTTTACTCTTGCAATGCTGCCCATCGTAGCCTGCACCACCTTTGGGTTGTATACATCGGCAGTATCCTGACTGCAATAGATATGGGTGATGCCAAACCAGTCGGCAATGCGGATGATGGTACCCAGGTTGCCTGGGTCTTGTACGCCATCAAGAGCCAGATTCAGTTCATTGGTGTTGATGCTGTAATCTCCTGATGTTGCCTGTTTGAAAACGGCAAGAACCTGTTGCGGATGTTGCAGGAAACTTACTTTCTTCAGCTCCTCTTCAGTAACCTCAATCACTTCTGTTTGTGCTGGGAAATGCTTGCCTTTGAGCCATTCACCTGTTGCCACGATGAGGTCGGCAGGTTGCAGAACGAGTAAGTCGTCTACCACCTTATGACCTTCGGCAACAAACTTGCCTTCCTTATTACGATTCTTCTTCAGTTCAAGAGAACGAATGTATTTTATCTTATTCTTGCTAATCATTATGCGTGCAAAGATACTGCAAAAAGCAGACAATACAAAATAAATTAAGATTTCTTTTCGCATTTAATTTTGTATTGTCTGTGATTTGCATTATCTTTGCAGTCTAAAATGGATATTTACATTGTCTTATTAGGCAAATAACGAATAAGCTTAGTGAAGAAACAAACGATTTTCATCCTTTCTTTGCCGTTGCTCTTGGGGGCTTGTTCTTCCAGCAAATACGTGCCAGAGGGAGAGTATATATTAAATAAGGTAGAGATGGAGAGCGACTCAGATGATTATGATGCTGGGGCGCTCAAGCAGTATGTGCGCCAGAAAGAGAAGCCGAAACTCTTTTCGCTCTTTAAGAACCCTTTCAGCAGGAAGCCGGTCATCTACGATACCTTGCAGGCTCGGCTTACTTGTCAGGACCTTGTCAAGGCAATGCAGAACCAGGGATTCATGCATGCTGGCGTTTCGCTCAATACCACCACTGAAGGCAAGAAACTGGATGCAAAGTATATTTTGCATCCCGGCATTCCGTATGTCTTGGGTAAGGTGGAGTATGATGTTGAGGATGAGAACATACAGAACATTCTGCATCTCGATGACCCCGACAACCAGAACCTCAAGCCGGGTATGCGCTTCTCGGTAGAGGCGCTTGATAATGAGCGCAAACGCATTGCCAACCTGCTGATGGATGACGGTTATTTTAGGTTTAACAAAGACTTTATCTATTTTAGTGCCGATACGATAGCAGGACAGAATGATATTGCTTTAACCTTGCATCTTACGAAGTATAAGGCTAGCAGTAATGCACCCGAAACTGATCATCCCCGTTATCAGATTCGCAATATCAATTATCTCAGCAATGATAGTGACCGTATTCACCTTCGCCGTCAGGTATTGCTCAATGCTACAGCCTTGAAGGAGGGAAGACCTTATAGTGCCTCTGCTTTGCAGCGCACCTATAATAATTTTGCCCGTTTGCAAGCGGTGAAGTATACCAATATCCGATTTGCTGAAGTTCCGGATAGTAACAGAATTGCTTATGTAGGAGAAAGTCAGAATACTGGTGATGATGACTCCAACCGTCTGCTGGATTGTAATATTCAGGTTAGCACCAATAAGCCTTCTACTATTTCTTTCCAGCCGGAAGGAACCAATACGGCAGGCGATTTTGGTGCAGCTGCATCGCTCACTTATACCAACAGAAATCTATTCCGTGGCAGTGAACAGCTGAGTATCGAACTCCGTGGCGCTTACGAGGCAATAACTGGTCTGGAGGGATACCAGGACCAGAACTATACCGAGTATTCGGTAGAGGGAAAGTTGGTGTTCCCACGATTCGTGGCACCTTTCCTTTCCAAGAATTTCCGTCGTAGACAAACGGCTAATAGCGAGTTGTCTGTAAGCTGGGATTTACAGAACCGTCCGGAGTTCCATCGCCGTGTCTTCTCAACGGCATGGCGTTATCGCTGGGCTGAACCACGTCATCATCTGGCTTGGCGTTTCGACCTGCTCGATCTCAACTATGTATATATGCCTTGGATTTCGGAGACTTTCAAGAAGGATTATCTCGACAATGTTGATAATAGAAATGCCATCTTGCGCTATAATTACGAAGATATCTTTATCATGAAGATGGGATTTGGACTGACCTATAGCAATGGGGTAGATGCTTTCCGATTGAATGTGGAGTCGGCAGGTAATCTGCTCGATGGTTTCTCTAAGACTCTGGGATTCAGAACCAATTCGCAGGGACAGCATACGTTCCTGAACATCGCATACGCTCAGTATGCCAAGTTTGATTTCGACTATACCCATCTCCTGCAGTTGGATAAGCGTAATGCCCTGGCGCTGCATGCCGGTCTTGGTGTGGCCTATCCGTATGGCAACAGCACCGTGCTGCCTTTCGAGAAGCGATACTTCTCTGGTGGTGCCAACTCGGTGAGAGGATGGGGAGTTAGAGAATTGGGTCCTGGTAAATATAAGGGAAATGATGGCAGAATCGACTTCATCAACCAGACGGGAGATTTGAAGCTGGATTTGAATGCAGAGTATCGTACTGCTCTTTTCTGGAAGTTTGAAGGAGCGCTGTTCCTGGATGCCGGTAACATCTGGACGCTCCGCAATTATGCCGAACAGCCAGGAGGACAGTTCAAGATAAATGAGTTCTATAAGCAGATAGCTGCAGCGTATGGTTTGGGACTCCGATTGAATTTCGATTATTTCATCCTACGTCTGGATATGGGTATGAAGGCGATTAATCCTGCCTATGAAAGTGGAGATGAGCATTGGGCGATTATTCACCCAAAGCTTAGTCGTGATTTTTCTTTCCACTTTGCGGTAGGCTTGCCATTCTAACCTTCCATACCCCATTTTCCATACACATTGGCAACAGGAAGTCGGCCTCTTCTACAAGGTGTGCTTCCTCGCCAATGCTGTCCATCTGCAGGAAGTTCCGCACGGTGATATCAGCAATGGCGCTTACTTCGTCATCACCGAAATCGATGTCGTTGATTTCTACCGTGGCATCCTCTGCCTTGTTCCTTAAAAGTTCCACATCTGCTTCATGTACATTGCTGGCAGCATACTTCAGCCATGGTTCTGAACTGGCAGTACAGAACTTGACAGCCTTTGGAAATTGCCAGTTATAATAATAGGTGGCAAAAGAATCTAGGTCGTTTTCCAACTGTTCTTCGTTACCTTCGTGTGCCTGACATCCTGTAAGGGTGTAAAGGCTTGTAGTTATGGCTACTACAGCCATTCCTATGGCAATTATATGTTTTTTTATCATGATTCCTATTTCTTAAAATATCTATTTATTTGCTTTTTTTGTGCACAAAGATAGTAAAAAACTTTGTAATAAGAATCTTTTTTGCTAACTTTGCAGTAAAATAACAATTAAAATGCTAAGATTTATATCCTTTGGCAGTGGAAGTAGTGGCAATAGCTACTATCTTTACACTGATACGGATTCGATATTGATAGACGTTGGAGTAGGAATCAGAACACTGAAGAAGCACTTCCATAACTATGGATTACGCTTCGAGGATGTACATCACATCCTCATCACTCATGACCACGCCGACCATGTAAAGTCGGTGGGCAGCTTGAGTACTGATTATAAACTACCAGTATATACAACCCGTAAAGTTCATGTAGGTATCGAGCGCAATTATTGCGTCCGAAAGAAAATTGCGCCCAATCATGTGCATGTCATCGAGAAAAATGTACCTTTCTATGTGGGGGAATTTAAGGTGACTCCTTTTGGGGTGCCTCATGACAGTACTGATAATGTGGGCTATTTTGTAGAGTGTGGAGGCGTAACCTTCTGTCTCATTACTGATGTGGGGCATATCACCGAGGAGATGCACGATTTTATCAGTCGTTCCAACTATCTGGTGATAGAGGCCAACCATAGTGTAGAGATGCTTCAGCAGGGACCTTATCCTCAGTATCTGAAGGATCGAATTCTTGGACCTAACGGTCATCTCAGCAATGATGACTGTGCCAATGCATTGGCCGATTATGCCACACCAAACCTTCGCCATGTCTGGCTCTGCCATCTCAGTGAGGAGAACAATCATCCCGAACTGGCGAGAAAGACCGTGGAGCAGATTCTGCGAAGCAAAGGAATAGTTGCAGGAAAGGACTTCGAACTAGAAGTGCTGAAGCGGAAGACGCCTAGTGAGATTTATAAACTGGAGTAAATAAAAAGGAAGGTGTGGCATAAAGTCTTTCCTTTGCAGTTTTTAGGCACGGATTACACGGATTTTTTATGAGAGATGATAATCGCTTAACTTATATTGGCACCATAAATCCGTGTAATCCGTGCCTTATCTATATCCTGAGAAGTTTATGCCACCCTCTTCTTCTAAATTTTATCCAATGCCTGCTTGATATCATCCAGAATATCTTCGACATCCTCGATACCTACTGACAAACGAATCAAATCTGGGGCAACACCTGCCTCCTTCAACTGCTCGTCTGAAAGCTGACGGTGGGTATGGCTGGCTGGATGGAGCACGCAAGTACGGGCATCAGCCACATGAGTCACGATATTAATCATATCGAGCGAATCCATGAACTTGATTGCTGTTTCGCGGTCACCCTTCAAACCGAATGCGATAACACCGCAGGTGCCGTTTGGCATGTACTTCTGGGCAAGATTATAATATTCATCGCCCTTCAGTCCGCTATAGTGAACCCAAGCCACACGCTCATCGTTCTGCAGGAATTCTGCTACCTTCTGTGCATTCTCGCAATGCTGACGCATACGGAGATGGAGACTCTGAAGACCTAAGTTCAGGATGAACGAATTCATTGGTGCAGGGATAGAACCCAGGTCACGCATCAGCTGAGCCACCAGTTTGGTTGTATATCCCATCTTGCCGAATGCCTTTACGTAGGTCAATCCGTGGTAACTTTCGTCCGGAGTGCAGAGGCCAGGGAACTTCTCGGCATTCGCCATCCAGTCGAAGTTGCCGCTATCCACAACAACGCCACCTACCTGAGAGGCTGTACCATCCATATATTTAGTGGTAGAGTGGGTAACGATGTCGGCTCCCCATTCAAATGGACGACAGTTGATAGGTGTGGCGAAGGTGTTGTCTACGATGAGAGGTACACCGTTCTTATGAGCGATGCGTGCAAACTTCTCGATATCGAGTACTGCACAGCCAGGATTGCTGATGGTTTCACCAAAAACTACCTTGGTATTTGGACGGAAAGCCTTCTGGATTTCCTCCTCGCTGTCGTTAGGATTTACGAAGGTGCACTCGATACCGAGTTTCTTCAAGGTTACACCGAAGAGATTGAAGGTGCCACCGTAAATCTCGTTAGAGGTGACGATGTGGTCGCCTGCCTCGCAGATGTTGAACACAGCGTAGAAGTTGGCAGCCTGACCGCTGGAAGTCAACACTGCGCCCACGCCACCCTCAAGCTGAGCAATCTTCTTGGCCACAACATCATTAGTTGGGTTCTGGAGTCGGGTATAGAAATATCCCTCTTTCTTCAAATCGAAGAGCATCGCCATCTCCTCAGAATTGTCATATTTAAATGTCGTACTCTGATAGATTGGCACCTCAATCGGCTCGCCGTTCTTTGGTTCATAGCCTCCCTGTACGCAGAGGGAAGCAACACGCAATTTCTTTTCCATTGTCGGTTATGTTTTTTATGTTGTTATTGTATTATATGTTTATTTCATAAATACGAAATATACTGCCGCTATCAGGCAGATGAATGCAGCCAGGTGATTCCAATGCAATCCCTGTCCCTGGAAGAGGATGTTGGCAATGATGGCAAAGACGATAAGCGATACGCATTCTTGTATCACTTTCAGCTGTACCAGATTGAAAGGACCGCCATTGTCTATGAATCCGATGCGGTTGGCTGGTACCTGACAGCAATATTCAAAGAAGGCTATGGCCCAACTGAAGGCGATGACTCCTATCAGAGGCCAGTTGCTGCTCACCCCTGTCTGCTGAAGTTTGAGATGCCCGTACCAAGCCAATGTCATGAAAATATTGCTCAGTACCAATAATAATATAGTATATATACCATTCATAACAATAATTGTTTAATGTGTGCAAAGGTACTACAAAACATCGAAAATACGAAGGATTTGTCCGAAAACATCGTGTTTTAGATGAAAAAAAGTCTGTTTTGAGTGCTTTTTACCACTTTTTTGCATAATAAGTGAAAATAATTGAGAAAAAATTTGGTAGTTTCAAAAAATAGTAGTACCTTTGCACTCGCTTTTACGAAATGGATGCACCCTTAGCTCAGTTGGTAGAGCAACTGACTCTTAATCAGTGGGTCTAGGGTTCGAATCCCTAAGGGTGTACAAACAGAAAACTCCGAGGAACTTTTGTTCTTCGGAGTTTTTTTTTTGCTTTCTGTTTTTAGGCACGGATTACACGGATTTTTCTATGAGACTATAAATGCGCTTTATTTACATGAGCGCTATAAATCCGTGTAATCCGTGCCTTATCTATACTATGAACTATACTCTAGTCTAGATGCTTCTGCCACAGCCTTTCTTCCTACATTCAGGGCATTCCCCCTTGATGACGAAAGAAACAGAGTGGGGGAAGAAACCTTCGGGCAACTGGAAACTCGGAATATGAATGTCTTCCATACAGAAAGAACGCTGGCAGGATTCACAATAAAAATGAATATGACCATCGTGATGATCACATGCGCCGTCCTCTTCGCATATCTCATAATTCAGGATACCTCGTCCGTCCTCAAAAGCATGAACCACGTCATGCTCCAGAAAAAGCGTAAGCACACGGAAGATGCTCGACTTGTCCATCGTCACCATCTTTCGTTCCAGCATGCTGAGGCTCTGGGGATGAGAGTCGCTCTTCAAAGCTTTCATCACGAGTATACGGTTGGCTGTCGGTTTAATACCCTTTGCCTCCAATTTTTGGATAATATCTTCTGTTTCCACCTTATTATATATATGTATTTGTTATTATTTTATCTATCTAGGTGCAAAGATACGAAATATAATAAGATATTTGCGCTTTTTTATTATAAATATTTGCTTTTTTCTTATTTATGTTCTCTATTCTCTATTTTTTGAAGTACCTTTGCACTTCAAAACGCAGAATAAGAATTTATAAAAGAGATAATAATGAATCAGAAAACTTTTAGAAACCGAATGAGCAGCGTGAAGTCTGCCTTCGGACTAATGCTGCTTTTGTTGATTCTGCCTTTGCAGATATTGGCGGCAGAATTAGGAGAGGCTGGTAAGCGATTGGCAGCTTTGCCAGGAGTAAGTGATGTGGAAACACTGAAGAGTACACATTTCCCGGAGAAATATGTGTTCTTCATCAAGCAGCAATTGGATGGCAAGGATGCTTCCAAGGGTAGCTTTGATCAGAGAGTGGTTCTGTGCCATCGTGGATTCGACCGTCCTACCGTTCTCGTGACAGAAGGATATGATGCCAACTATGCCTTGCATGAGGGATATATCGAGGAACTTTCCAAACTCTTCGATACCAATATCATCACCGTGGAGTATCGCTATTTCGATAAGTCGATGCCTAATCCTTGTAACTGGGATTACCTTACCGTAGAAAATTCGCTTTATGACCTGCATCATGTGAACAAAACTTTGCATGCGATGTATAAGGGCAAGTGGATTGCTACCGGTATCAGCAAGGGTGGACAGACAACAATGTTTTATCGTTCTTATTTTCCTGATGATGTAGATATCTCAGTACCATACGTAGCACCGCTCAATAAGGGTGTAGAGGATGGCAGACATGAAAAGTTCCTGCAGTATCAGGTATCCACAAAGGAGAACAGACTGAAGGTGCTCAATTTCCAGTTGCTTCTCTTTAAGCGCAAGGCAGCCTTGTTGCCAATGTTCGAGAAGTATTGCAATGAGAAGAAGTATGTCTTTAATGCTCCATTGCCAGAAATTTTCGACTTCTCGGTATTTGAATATGCTTTTGCTTTCTGGCAGTGGGGCGAGGATATCAATCAGATTCCTGCAAGTGATACGGATGACAAAAAAGTGTTTGATTACTGGATCAATATGTGTGAGCCAAGCTATTTCACCAATTATAATGCTACCGCTTCGTTTGACGTGCAGGCTGCAAGAGAGTTGGGATATTATGGCTATTATACCAAACCGTTCAAGAAATATCTCAGCATCAAGACGGCTAAGGGATATCTGAAGCGATTGATGGTACCAAAGGGTGCTGAGAATGTGAAGTTCTCGCCAGCGCTTTACAATCATACTGTCGACTTCCTGACCAAGAACGATCCGAAGATGGTATATATCTATGGTGACATTGACCCATGGGGAGCATCCGGTATCTATGGTTTGCCGTTCACCAAGAACAAGAAGAACCTGCATGTATATATGTGTCCTGGTGGTTCGCACAAGGCTCGCATCCTTTCATTCCCTGAGCCAACAAGACAGGAAATCATCAACTTGATTAGTGGATGGTTAAAGGAATAAGTCTTACGCGAAAAAGTTTTTTTCTCGAAAAAAGTCTCATAGTCTCATTTTCTGTTGAAAATATTGACTTAAAGGCTTGATGGATAGAAAGATAACAAAATGATACTTCTCGGTTTTAGAGCCGAGAAGTATCATTAAAGTATCATAGAAGTATCATGATTTTTACTTTTTCTTTACAAGGTACTTCGTTTTTTATTCTTTTTTTATTCTTTTTTTATTCGTTTTTAATGTTTAAAATCAAAATAACAATCAATCAACTCACCGGCATTGAGTGCCCAAATTTAGGCTCTCAATTTGGGCACTAGATGCCCGCGGTACGGGCAATCAGTGCCCGTTACTTGTTCTCTCGATGCCCACCACTTGGTCCCTGAGTGCCCGTCTGATGGGCACAGATAGACCGCTTGACGGGCTGTGACAGACCTCCTTATGGTCATTATTCCTAGTCCTACTTGTCAGTTTTTTACCTTATTCCTAGTTTGTATTGACATACTTTATAAACTGGAAAAGTAGACACTATCAGTTTTATAAAACTGAAATACTAGACACTTCTAGAAAGGTTAGATTTTAGTGAAGTCAATCTCATCAGAGAAGTGCTCGAACTCAACATCCTTATATCCGTATCGAGCGAAGAGTTGCTTGATATATTTCTGCTGTTCCGGCAAGAGTTTGAGTTGTCCCAGTTTGTATCGATAGTATTGTCCTTTGCTGCCGAGGTAGTCTCTCATTTCAGCGCGCAAGGAAGGAGCATCTTTTACTTTCATTTCAGCAAAGAGTTTGTCGAATCCCCATGCCATTTTCACGACACGGAGTGGTGCGAAGTACTTGCATTTCCCGTTTTTGAGAGCATCAGGGAAGATGGCGTCTCCTCTATCAGTCTCCTCGTTTTTGTAGAGTGCAGAGAGATAGTGTATGCATTTGTCTTTCATCGGACATGGTTCGGTGAAGCAATAGGTGATGTTGCTAGGTACGTTTCCGTACTTAAAAGCCTTTTTCAATAATTCCTTTTCATCCATGTTTCGTAAGTATTTAAATAAATAACTTTCTCTCTTAACGCAGAAAAAGTGTATTTATTGCCTTGAGCATGAGTGTTTTGTCTTTTTTCTATTTCCCATGAGCATAAGTATTTTATCTTTTTCCCATGAGCATGAGTATTTTATCTTTTTTCATGCTTATTTTAAACACATTTCGGCATATTTTTCTAGCACCAAGCCCGATTTTGATGATACTTCTCCTTGATTTATGATACTTCGATGATACTTCTCCCTCCATTTTTTAGAGAAGTCTCATTTTGCTAAAGTATTGAATATTAATGATATAATCCTATATTTGGGTCGAAAAATGATACTATGAGACTTTTTTCGAGAAAAACTTTTTTGCGCGAGCATGTTTGATGTTGCCATTTATCGCCTTGTTGACAGGATTCTTTTGGTTTTATATTATCATTAGTAGTTGCACCAAAGTTTTGAATATGCCCTTGTCTTTCTCTTCTTTGAATACTTTTAGAACTTTTTCCTTTATGATATAGTCCTTTAGTCTATCTCGATAAGTAGGATGAGAGAGTAGTATCCAAAGCTCTTGATCAATGTAGGCATATTGGGTATTTCTATCTAGCCACGCTTTTGAAGGAGATTCCGTTTTTACTTCAGCATTTGTCCAGACTAAATGCCAGAACTTATCTGATTTCAAGAAATAATACGGATAATGTAAGGGGGTAAGGTTCTCTTGATGAGCTTTTAAGAAAAACTTCCCGAAAATGCCTTGGTATATAGGTGCAATCTCTTCATAAGTGAAATGGTTGACCGTTTTTCCGTTTTCCATCAGCTCTATGATGGATAGGATAAGTGTTGGTTTGGCGATGATGCGTGTATGATTATTCTTGTTAGTACATTGTAGCATCTTATCGATGAGCTCGCAATAGTAAGTGAAGGCTTCATCGTAGTCAAAGAATCTGAGATATGTAGTCATAATCTGCTATATTTTTATGGGTTTGATAACTTTTTCTGCAAATATACAAAAATAATTCGAGATAAGCGCACGTTTTTCGGAAATTATTGTTATTTTTGCAATTGCATTCTACCGCAGAAAGCCCGTAGGGCTGAGCGGGTGGGTGTGACTTTTATGAAATAGAGCGTTTACTAACGTTCGTCTGCGACTACTCGTAAACTTCGCAACTTTACCTTTAGTTGGACGTAGATGTGACAATGGTGAATGTTCACGGTGGGTGTATAGTATCCTGCTGCGAACTGTCGTATACATACCATAACTGTATGTTTTGGTATCGTGTATGACTATATGTTCGTACATGGAATCATCATATACCATAACGTGGGCTTTCTGCATTGTCCGTCTCTTTCAACTAGGGCAATGCGAAGGCCTTCGAGTGGTGGGATGGGCAAGGAGAATCCCACGTTTCCGTTTTATAGAGGCCTAACAGAATACTAACACAACTCACGATACCGGGATTCTATCGCTTTGAAGAAGATAGATGTACAACAAATATACACTCTCTGGACATGAATCTTTTCCTTGCAAAACCTTATGGCTCACCAAGGGATATAACTTTATGATAGATGGAGGAAACTTCAATGCTTCTGATGCTGTAATAGCTTTGGGAGTGGGAAAAAACATGGTTTCTTCTATCCGATATTGGCTCAAGGTGTTTGGTATTTCCAATCAGGATAAGCCAAGCAGAATAGCAGTTTATTTATTCGATGAATCAGAAGGCGTAGATAAGTACATTGAAAGTTTGGGAACTTTGTGGTTGCTTCACTACCTTCTGGTCAGTTTGAAAGAAGCAACGCTTTATCATATTACTTTTGTGCAATTCCAAAAAGAACGCAAGGTCTTTGAAAGGGAGCAATTGGTAAACTTCGTGAAAAGACTGATGATAGAGGATGGAAAGGACAAAATCTTTAATGTGAATACCACCAAGAAAGATGTGGGTGTACTGTTGCAGAACTATGCCCAGCCTTATAAAGCCAAGTCGTTTGAGGATTATTCTTCTCTTTTGATTGATTTGGATCTGATAAGAACTGAAGATAATGGTAAGACGTTCGCCTTCAATATCGAAGGTAAGCGCAGGGTTCCGATGGAGATTTTCTTATATGCCATTCTTCAGGAAAAAGGTAAAGATAAGTCTGTATCATATGATACATTGCAGGAAATAGGCTTAATGTTCTGCATGACAGATGCAGAGGTCATAGATATGGCCCATTCTATAGGTGAGCATTATTCAGAGTATGTACAGTATAGTGATAATGCAGGTATCCGTCAGTTATTGTTTAAGGAAGGTTCTTCTTTGAAGGACATTGATGTTTTAGATAAGTATTATAAGAATGCGACAGTTTAGTTTATCAGCAAACATAGAGGAAGGCTTTGCTAGTGAGGCCAAATATATCGTAACTCCTAATGCTCGCCAAGTGGCAGAGGGTATTGCGAATGGATTTCGATCGGGAGTTCATTCTTATACCATCATTGGCTCTTATGGAACAGGTAAGTCAAGTTTCTTATTGGCTTTGGAAAGAGACTTGATGGGAGGTAAGCAATATGATTTGTTGAATCCTTCTGAACTTTCAGAGAAGAAGTTTGAAGTTCTTAAAATTGTTGGCGACTATAAGGAACTGTCTGTCTTGTTGAGTCAAAAACTCTCTGTTGATGGCACTGCTGATAGCATTCTGGATGAACTCAAAACCAAATATAACAAACTGAAGAGCCAGGGAAAATTCCTGGTTATCTTCATTGATGAGTTTGGCAAGGTGCTGGAGCATGCTGCCAAGAATAATCCGGAGCGTGAACTTTACTTCATGCAGAAATTGGCTGAGTTCGTGAATGTGCCATCCAGAAATATCCTTCTTCTGACTACGCTTCATCAGAATTTCAACGCCTACTCCCGTAAGTTGAATGAAGTACAGAAAGAAGAGTGGACGAAAGTAAAGGGGCGTTTCCAGGAGTTGGTATTCGTAGAACCGATAGAGCAACTTCTCTATCTGGCTTCTACGCAGATTGATGCCAGTAGAACCATGCAAAATGATGATTCTTTGATTGATTCACTGGCTTCGTTGGCAAAGAAAACTGGCTTTGTTTCTCAAAACTTTTCAGAAGCAACTGCACAGGCATTGGCTCCGCTGGAACCATTTGCTGCATACGTCATTACACAGGCCATTCAGAGATATGGACAGAATGAGCGTTCTTTGTTCTCTTTCTTGAATGCAAGGGGACGTAACTCTTTGTCTGAATATGAGGGAAAGATATATCAGCTTCAGTGCTGCTATGATTATATCTACTATAATTTCTACTCTTACCTGAAGGAGGCGAATGCCGACTCCATGCAATGGAGTTCAATGCAGGTTGCCATCGAGAGAGTGGAAGGTCAACTATGGGAAACCAAGACAGACCTTGTAGATGCCATCAAGCTGGTGAAAGCCATCGGGTTACAGAATCTTTTCGGCAATGCTTCATTTAAGATGAACCGTGAAGATACTGCTCTGTATGCCAAGACTGCTTTGAATATAGAAAACCCAACGGGGCTTTTAAAGAAGTTGGAGCAATTCAAGATTATCCGATATGCCAGCTATAAGTTCCGCTACATTCTTTTTGATGGCACAGATATCAATATAGAAGATGAAATCCGCAAGGCTGGTTTGGTGGTTAGCCGTCCTGTAAACTTTGTGGATGATATCAGAAACTATTGTTTCAAGAAGGTGGCTCCTGTCAAGGCTTGCTATTTCCAGAAAGGTACTCCAAGATACTTTGAGTATGAAGTGCTGGGTGAAGGAGTGGACAAGACTCCTACTGGCGATACTGATGGATATATTCAGTTGATCTTCTCTTCCCGTAAGAAAGTGTTGGAGGAGATTTGCGAGCTGAGTGAAAAGAGTGAGAATGCCATCATCTTTGTTTGTTTCAGAAATACAGACGAGTTGGTGTCTCACCTCTATCTGATAGAAAAGTACAAATATATATTGAGCAAGGTGTTGGTAGATAAATCTGATAAGGTTGCAATCAACGAAATCAATAATCTGATGGAGTATGAGAAAGTGGTTCTCAATAAATCTATCAGTGATAGCTTGTTTGCATATAATGGAGATGTTACTTGGATTTTCATGGGAGAGGAAAGAGAGGTTTGCTCCTTAAGAGACTTCAACCAGTTGCTGTCAGTGGTATGCGATGAGATTTATTCTCAGACTCCTGTGATGAACAATGAATTGTTCAACAAGCATAAGTTGAGTGGTTCAATCTCTAGTGCGAAAGGTAAGTACCTGGCTGCATTGCTGAACCAGAGCAATGAACAGGACTTAGGATTCCCTGGCGACAAGTTCCCACCGGAGAAAACCATCTATTATTCTCTCTTGAAGAGTACGGGACTTCATGTGAATGGAGAGTTTGCTGATGTGCCATCCAATGAAGGAATCATGCCTTTGTGGGATGCATGTGAGGAATTCCTGAAATCTACGACTTTCAAACCTCGTAAGATTTCTGAGCTGATTAAGAAGTTGTCAGCAAAACCATATAAGTTGAAGCAGGGATTCCTGGATTTCTGGATTCCCACCTATTTATATATAAAGAAGCAGGATTTCTCTCTGTATGGAACCAATGGAGCATATATCCCAAATATCAACATGGAGTTCTTCGAGTTATTGCAGAAGCATCCGGGAGAATATCTGGTCAAGGCATTCGACGTGACAGGTGTGAAGGTGCAGATATTCAATCAGTACCGCAAGTTCCTGAATGTAGAAGCCATGGGAAGTATCAAGAGCGATGATTTCATTGAAACCATCAAGCCATTCTTTTTCTTCTATAACAAGAGATTGAATGATTATGCCAAGCATACCCGTAAGTTCAACCATGAGCAGACGGTAAGATTCCGTGATACTCTGGCTAGGGCAAAGGACCCGGAGAAGACATTCTTTGAGGATTTGCCTGAGGCTCTGGGCTACGACAAGGAAGCTTTGCAGAATCCTGATAAAGTACAAGAGTTCTGTTATGTCATTAATCGGGCAGTCAAGGAACTTCGTTCTTGCTATTCTGATATGATAGACCGTGTGGAAGGTCGCTTGTTGGAAACATTGGGCATCGAGTCATACGATTATTCTGAATATGTGGTAGAGATCAGAAAGCGTTTGGCTCATGTTAAGGCATATCTCCTGACAGATAGACTAAAGGAATTCTATCAGCATGTGATGGCTGAGTTTGATAATCGTAATGAGTGGTATCAGTCTATTTGCTATACGGCATTGGAGCAACCATTAGAGCGATTGCGCGACGATCAAGAAGAAAAACTGATTGACAGTTTGCTTATGCTCTTCCATGAATGTGAGAAATATTCTGACATATCCAAGGTGGCAGAGGATGAATCAGATGAGATTTATTCGTTGGATTTGGTTTCAACGAAGGGCAGCAGTATCCATTCTCAGACTTTCAGATTGCCAGAAAGCGAGATGCAGAAGGCTGAGGAATTGGAAAAGAGCATCGACAAGCTACTTGATGGCATTGGAAATGACAATGTATCGGTATGTACATTGTTGAAAATATTGAATAAGAAGTTGGGTTAAAGCCTCTTCCGTAAAATGAATAGAGCAAAATGAAAGTAAGAAATATTTTAGGAATATCTGGCGGAAAGGATAGTGCGGCTTTGGCCATCTATCTCAAGCAGAAATACCCAAACTTAAAGATTGAGTATTATAATTCTGATACAGGCTGTGAATTGGCTGAGACGGAATTGCTGATTGATAGATTGAGCGCTTATCTGGGAAACATCAAAAGACTTAGGGCTGCTGAAGACAGTCCTGAGCCTACGCCCTTTGAGCATTTTCTGAAGGCTACAGGTGGATTCTTGCCTTCGCCACAAGCTCGATGGTGTACCAAGAAGATGAAACTTGATGAGTTTGAAAGATATGTTGGTGATGACTATGCAGTATCATATGTTGGTATTCGAGGTGATGAAGACCGTGACGGTTATGTGTCTTCTAAACCTAATATTCAGTCTGTCTTCCCTTTTAGAAGAAATATCTGGAGCGTGGATGTCATCAATAAGTTTTTGCACAAAGAAAACCAGGAGCAGATTATTGACATCTACAATAAGTTATGCCCTGAGGGATTGATGAAGGAAGACTTGATAGATGTGTTGAAGAAACCGATTACCAAGCAATTCTACTATTCCAAAAAGCTGAATGCATTGTTGGATATAGACGTGAAGATGTTTAACCATGCCGTCTTTGAATATTTGAAGACTACGGATTATCCTGTTGGTCATCTGGATTCATTCCCTTTGATAGATAACGACGAGGTGCTTGTAAAGGAAGATATCTTCAGACTGCTGAGGGATAGTGGAGTAGGAGTACCATCTTATTATGAGGAAATTCCTTTCGAGGTGGATGGTAAGACGGGAACCTATTGTAGAAGCCGAAGCGGATGCTATTTCTGTTTCTTCCAGCAGAAAATAGAATGGATTTGGCTCTATGAGCAGCATCCTGACTTATACAAAAAAGCAATGTCGTTTGAGAAGGATGGTTATACCTGGATTCAGAATGAGAGTCTGGCAGACTTGATAAAACCAGAGCGTATTCGCCAGGTGAAACTGGATATCATCAAGCGACAGGAAACAAACAAAAATAAGAATAAAGGCACTAGTCTTGCCGAACTCTTCGGTGATGAATATGTTTGTGCCAACTGTTTTATTTAAGACTTTATAACTAGAATATAATCGGAGGGACGTCTATGTTGAAAGATGTAGAATGGGCTAAGGATGGAACCTATATACCTGGAGAAGAATTTTCTCCAGAAAGGTTTTTTAATGATGGATTGAAGAACAGTTGCAGTTTCGATCTGCAACTGGGCTATTTCAGTTCTGCCACTATTAGTGTATTGGCAGAAGGCTTTGCTACGTTTATTGCAAAAGGCGGAGTTATGCGTCTTATCATCAACCAGATTGTATCGGAAAAAGATAAGGAAGCGATTGTCAATGGTACAATAGGTGGCATAATAGATTGTATGGACTTGACTAATTTTGAAGAATTGCGTAAGACTTTTGATGAATATCAAGAGCAATTCTTTAAGTGTTTGGCTTACCTGATTTCTGAAAAAAGAATACAGATACGAATCATTAAACCTAAAAATAATGTAGGTATAGCACATACAAAGTCGGGGCAGTTTCGTGATGGAGATAGCATAACTTCTTTTACAGGGTCTGCTAACTTTACTATTAATGGACTTTTTAATAATGTCGAAGAAATAAAAATTGATAGAAGTGATTCTTTGGATTTGATGACTCAAAATAGAATTGTATCTCAACGCAATTCTTTTCAGGCTATTATGGATTATGACCATAAGAATGTTGAGTATTTATCTCCAGACCAGTTGTCTGTAGCTGTGGCTTCTTGTTATAGAAATACAGATATAGATGAACTGTTAGAAGCCGAAAAGGATTTAGCAAAGATAAGAATGCAAAGAGTTGTAGAGCAGGCTATAGAGGTTTATATTGCTAGCGAGAATCCACATATTGTAAAAATAACTCCGCATTTTCCATATGATAAACCTCGTGAATATCAAGTTCAAGCATTTGAAAATTGGAAAAATAACAAACAAAAAGGCTTGTTTGCTATGGCAACTGGTACAGGTAAAACAATAACATCCTTAAATTGTTTGTTAGAAATCTATAAGCGGAATGGGTATTATAAGGCAATTATATTAGTACCGACTATAACGCTAGTGGAACAATGGAAAAAAGAATGTTTGAAATTTCATTTTCAACACATTATACTGGCAAGTTCAAAAAACAAGGACTGGTATGCTGAAGTCAGCAAAATATCAATGATGGAAAAATTAGCAAATGAGGCTGATGAAAATAATTATATTATCATTTCTACATATGCTTCTTTTGTTCGTAAAGAGATGTTTGATTTGCTTAATAATCTTCCTAAAAAACAAGTTTTATTGATTGCGGATGAGGCTCATAATATGGGATCTAATCAGCTAAGGGAAAAATTGCCATATGTTAATATTTTAAGGCGAATAGGATTGTCTGCTACTCCATCTCGACAGTTTGATTTTGAGGGAAACCGTATAATAGAAGAGTTTTTTAGAGTTGGTCATGAACATTATACTTTTGAGTATACAATGGAAGAAGCCATTAAAAATGGTGTGTTGTGTAGGTACTATTATTATCCTCATCTTGTAGAATTGACAGATGAGGAGATGATGGCTTATAGCAGTCTTTCAGAAAAAATAGCAAAGTATCTTACGATAGAAGGTGATAGCTTTAAAAATGATCCAATATTGACTGCTTTGCTGTTGAAGAGAAAACGTATTATTCATAAGGCTTCCAATAAGAAAAAAGCCTTTGAACAAATTATTCGTCAACGTTATCAAGAAAAGGATAATTTAAAGTATACGTTGGTTTATGTTCCAGAAGGAGGCGAGCCTGAATACGAGCAATATGAGCATGTAAATAATGATAATATTGTAGAACAAGACTCAGAACATCTCATCGATAGATATACTAAAATTATTTCTGAGATTTCTGAGCGTGTGACGGTAAGGGAATTTACAGCTTCCTCAAAAGACAGAAACAAAATGCTCCGACAGTTTGCTAATGGAGAGTTGGATGTATTAACCTCAATGAAATGTTTGGACGAAGGAGTGGATGTACCACGAAGTGAAATGGCAATATTTTGTTCTAGTACAGGAAATCCGCGTCAATTCATCCAAAGAAGAGGGCGTATATTGAGAACTCATCCTGATAAGCATATTGCTGTTATACATGATTTAGTAGTAGCACCGATGATAAATCAAAGTCAGGCTAGTTTTAAAACAGAACAAAACTTGTTGAAAAACGAATTGAAACGTGTCCAAAACTTTGCTCTTTTGTCAGAGAACAGTAGTGATAGTATAATAGAATTGGAAGATGTCATTAATTATTATGGTCTATCCATTTTTGATGTGTGATTAAATTTAAAAGAATTGATATGGAAGAAACAAACAAAGACAGAATCATGAGATCTATATTGGCAAGTGAACGTCTTGCTGCATTAGGGGATTATAATCCAACGGATTTTGAAACTATAGAGGATGCTTTATGCTCTGATAATGCTATAGTAAAAACTGTTGCAATGATTATAATGGGTGATAAAAAAACGGAAACCCAAGTTTACAATGAAGTTAGTAATTATTTAATTAATAATATTGATGTATGATAATTAAGAAAGTTTCTATAAATAATTTCCGTAGCTATTATGGCAATAATGAATTTGAATTCAAGGATGGCTTGACTCTCATTATTGGCGATAATGGAGATGGTAAAACAACATTCTTTGAAGCATTGGAGTGGTTGTTTAATACTAGTACGGAGGACGTCAAAACGTCCAATATTTCAGCTAAACGTAAGCGTGAATTAGGAGAGGACGAGCATGATAGAGTTTCTGTCTCTATTGTGTTTCAGCATGATGATGGCGACAAAATAGTAGAGAAGTCATTTCGTTTTACAAACATAAATGGTGTGATAAAAACAGATGATTTTAGTTTTGTTGGTTATGAGTGTATAGGTGCAGAGCGTTCTCGTGTTGGTGGTAGACAGCTTCTAGACAAGTGCTTTGACTTTGATATGAGAAGATATTGCTTGTTCAAAGGTGAGAACGAACTTAATGTTTTTGAAAATGATACTGCATTGAAGGCATTGGTTGCCAAATTCTCTGATATTAGAGAGTTTGACAAGTATGTTGATTTGGTTACTGTTTTGGATGAAAAGTCGGATCGTGCTTACAAGAAGGAACTCAAGTCTGATGAGAAAACAAAGAAAAGAACGGACGAACTTGATGCAAATTCTGAGCGTCTTAAGCAACTGATTTTTGATACTAAAAAAGATTTACAGGATCAGCAGAGAGAGTCTGAAAATTTTGATGTTCGTTTGGAAGATTTAGAGAAAACGGAAGAGTTTCGTGCTCGCTATACGGAAATAAAGAATCGTTTAGCTAAATTAAAAGAAGATAGAGCAACTGCATATAATCGATCAAAAATTGATTATAATCATGCTCTTTTGGATGATTTGTGGATTTTGTGCGCATTTGATCCTATTATTGTAGAGTATCAGCGTAAAATAGGTGGTTTTAGTCGCAAGAGAAGAAGATTGCATGATGCTCATGTTGAGGAAAGAGGACAATTAATTGGTGCTAAAAAAGCTATGGAGAAGGTACCGATGGAATTGGATTGGGATATTCCTGGACAAGATGCCTTGGAAGAGATGATTAAGGATCATCGATGCAAGGTTTGTGGGCATGAGGCTCCAGAAGGAAGTCCTGAATTGGAGTTTTTGAAAAATAAGCTTGCAAATTATATTAAGCATCTGCATGAATCTCGTCAGAAAATTGATGAACAAATGACAGAGGCAGAAAAGCCTTTGTTCCCATTCAATTACCTAAGTGAATTGAAGGCATTAAGTACAAGCTTGGGAGGTGTCAAAGAGCGAGAAATTGTTCAGCTGAAGACGGTTATCCGTGATACCATGCAGTTTAAGCTTGCAAGAAAAGAAGAGGTTCGTAAATTAGATGAGCAAATTGATGAGCTTGAAAATGACAAGAAAAATCTTTTTATTCAAGCAAACATGAGTGAGTCTGTAATGGACACTGATATCAAAAATGTCAGAGGATTTTATGAATTAAAGAAACGTGCTGATGAGCAAATCTTTAAGTTAAAAGCTGAACTGGAAAAATATAAAGGTGATCTTGCTACTCTTGAGGAAGAATATTCAGAATTGAAGCCAAAGACAGGAATGGGAAAGGTTTATGAGAAAGTTCATAAAGTAATGGCTGTTATTCTTAAAACTTTCAAGGGAGCTCGTGAGGATAATCTGCGCCATTTTATCGATGATTTGACAGAGCATGCAAATGTTTATCTAGATAAGTTGAATTCTGGAGACTTTCATGGCGAAGTTAAGATAGATATTCGTGAAGACGATAAGGCAAGAATCTATTTGGTTTCTAATGGTGAGCGAATTATGGATCCAAATGGAGCCTTGCGTACAACAATGTATATGTCTATCCTGTTTGCCATATCTGATATAACAACCCGAAAGCGAGAGGAAGACTATCCGTTGATTTTTGATGCTCCTACTTCTTCTTTTGGAGAAATCAAGGAGGATCTCTTCTATAATATTATTGATAGTATCAATAAGCAGTGTATCATTGTTACTAAAGATTTATTGGAGAGAGATCCTGTTACAGGAAAGAGCCGACTTAATGAGCAAAAGCTACAGAATCTGAAGTGTTCTGTATATCGTATCAGAAAGGTAGACGATTTTGATAGCAATGATATTTCCACGATAAGTATTAATATTGAACGTATAAAATAAGCGTGAATCATGAAAGAAAGTATATTTGCTTTGTGGGGAAAAAGAAATCCTCAATATGAGATACAGTATGATGAGACTATAGTCAGACAGTTTTGTGATTATGGCAAAGGTACGACTCAGTATTCTGCCGATAAGGCTAAAATACTAGGAGCAGGTTATGAGGCTTATATTATTGCCTTTTTCATAGGTTTATACAGTGATAAGCGTATACCATTAACCGAGGATAAGCTGAAACTTAAAGGTTTGGGACAGCCTATTATGTATTGGGGAAACCAAGAAACTAGAAAGAATCGTAAGTCTTATAATGAGATTGTTCAGTATATGTTTGCAGCCTTGGTTGTTAAAACAGATATAGATATACTTGAAGTAGATAAAGGTAAAGCTACTCCTCGCTCTGTTGTAGACAAGCTGATTGTAACGATGGAGGAATATGCCAATTATGGGTTTATGAAGATTGCAGATTTGTTAGATGAAAATCCAAATTATTTTTATAACAATGATGCATTCTTAAAATTATTCCTGTCCTTTCTACCAGAGGAACCTGAAGTAGGTATGACTTGGAGTAGCGACATGATGTCTGATGACGAAGCTGATTCTTTGGGGGAAGCGAACAGTGGAGAGAAAACTTCTAGTGTTTCTTCTGACGAGGCCCCTGATGAGTTATAGTATATACTGATAATAGCGTTGTAATCGAGAGCTGCGCTAAATTGTATAGGATAGGGTAGTGTATTTTAAAACTTGACATAGTTTAAATTACACTACCTATCCAACCAGTCGGTATCTATGTCGAATAATTCAAATAATCTTCTGCAGGATTTGATTGGCACGGATTCTTCGGCTTGACCGATGAAGTCATCTTCATGGCTTCTGATATAAGCATCCATATCTTCCTCCTTAACAAGGATTGGACCTTTGATGTTTGTAAAGATGAAAGGGTAGCAGTCGTCATATTTTATATTGAAATAAAAATTCCCCAACCCGCTTGAAAAAGTCGGTTGGGGTTATTTGTATGATATCCAGTATAAAAGAAAAACGTTAGTTTTCACTTTTATTAGTTGCTCAGATTTTGAACCATGTCCAAAGGTAGCTGGGTCGCTTTAGCAACCTGTTCTGTTGGAAGCCCCATAGCCAGCAAACGTTGAGCTGTTTCAATATTAGCTTCTATTCTACCTTCCCTTTTCGCCGTATCAATAGAGTTCTTGATATCCCGGTATGCCATCTTACTTGCTTCATACTCCCTCAGTTCCTGAGGTGTGAATTTGGCAATCTCGGCTTCCTCAAAGAGACGGTCGAAAACCTTGTCGCACAGCTCCTTTGGGCGTTGGGTAAGCTTATAGAGGTTCTTCAGTGCATATAGCCATTTATCATACAATGTTTCCAGTTCATCCAAACTCTTGTTGAACTTGGCAATCTCTACATAGATAAACTCCAGCTTATCGTAGAAAATCTTGTGGGTAGCGGTATCGCACAACTGTACATGATGGCGGATTTTCTCCTTGTCGAAGGCATCCTCATTCATGTAGAAGTTGAGCAGCGCAACAGTATAGACATGATTGAGCTTGAAATCCCATTCACTCCCCTTTGGTGCCTGCTCGCGGATAGGGAAAGTGGAGTAGAAGAGGGAGCGGTCCTTGAAATACGTCTGGTAGGCATTCTGCATTTCTACGATGAACTTCTCGCCGTTTTCTCCTTCGCAATACACGTCGAAGATTGCTTTGCGGTCGGTATAAACTTCACCGACGTGCTCCGGGTTCAGATACGACACGTCCTTCACAACCAGTCTGCCATTAAACAAGCTGTTGAGGAAGCAGATGAGCAAATCCTTGTTCATTGCCGTTCCAAAAATTCGCTTGAAGCCAAAATCGGTCAGCAAGTTGATGTATCGTTCTTCTACCTGTTTCATACGATATTCATTTTATATTTTATTTCAATTTCTCGATTTGTTCCTGGGTTAGTCCAGAATACTTCATGATCAGATTGATGTCAACACCATCTGCCAGCATATTTCTGGCAATATCTAGGGCTTTCTGGTTCATGCCTTTTTCCATACCCTCCGCAAGACCTTCTTGCTTCGCCGTATCAATAGAGTTCTTGATATCCCGGTATGCCATCTTACTTGCTTCATACTCCCTCAGTTCCTGAGGTGTGAACTTAGCAATCTCGGCTTCCTCAAAGAGACGGTAGAAAACCTTGTCGCACAGCTCCTTAGGGCGTTGGGTAAGCTTATAGAGGTTCTTCAGTGCATATAGCCATTTATCATACAATGTCTCCAGTTCATCCAAACTCTTGTTGAACTTGGCAATCTCTACATAGATAAACTCCAGCTTATCGTAGAAAATCTTGTGGGTAGCGGTATCGCACAACTGTACATGATGGTGAATCTTCTCCTTGTCGAAGGCATCCTCATTCATGTAGAAGTTGAGCAGCGCAACAGTATAGACATGATTGAGCTTGAAATCCCATTCACTCCCCTTTGATGCCTGCTCGCGAATCGGGAAAGTGGAGTAGAAGAGAGAGCGGTCCTTGAAATACGTCTGGTAGGCATTCTGCATTTCTACGATGAACTTCTCGCCGCTTTCTCCTTCGCAATACACGTCGGAGATTGCTTTGCGGTCGGTATAAACATCACCGACGTGCTCCGGGTTCAGATACGACACGTCCTTCACAACCTGTCTGCCATTAAACAAGCTGTTGAGAAAGCAGATGAGCAAATCTTTGTTCATTGCCGTTCCAAAAATGCGCTTGAAGCCGAAATCGGTCAGCAAGCTGATGTATCGTTCTTCTACCTGTTTCATACGATATTCAATTTATATTATATGCAAAGATAAACTTAATATTTGTAACATCCAAACTTTTAGGCTGTTTTTTAAGAAGATATAGTTTAAATTGTTTCTGTGGACAAGAGGCCCTCTGTTTTTTGCTTTTATTGAAGAAATTGTCAAGGAATCCTCGGTTTGCCCTGAAGTCATCTTCATATCTGAAGCTGCAATAGCTTTATTGGAAAATTTGTATAAAATAGTTTAATTTATAACGGTTATTGCAACATTTAATGTATATTTGCAATAAAATTCGGCGAATTTATGAAACTAAACAAGATTAATGATGTCTTAAGCAATAATAGGGTTATGGCAAATGGAATCATAAAGACCTCCGATAGCATAGAGGACTTATTTAGTAAGGTATCTGGTCTTATAGAACAGGCAAGATCTTATGTGAAGACTTCAGTCAATACTACTGAGGTCTATACCAAGTATTATATTGGTAAATATGGAGTATGAACAAAGTGGGAATGTTCGTGCAGAATATGGGAAGCGGGTCTTGCAAGAATTATCCAAGAGTTTGACTGTGCGGTTTGGGGTGGGTTGGTCATATCCTAATCTCCGCAATATTAGGCAGTTCTATATAGTATATGCCAAAAGGCTAAATAGTGGTTATCCTTTTGATGTCAAAAATGCTAACCAGTGGTTAGCAAATTCAAAAAGAACTATTATGTAGATTTGGTTTTCTATAATAGATTGCTACAGTGCTATGTTCTTATTGATTTGAAGACAGATAAGCTTTCTCATCAAGACCTAGGACAGATGCAGATGTATGTCAACTATTACGACCGCTTTGTAAAACAGGATTTTGAAAAGCCAACCATTGGCATATTACTTTGTGAGAGCAAGAATGATGCACTTGTAGAATTGACTTTGCCAAAAGACTCTCATGTCTATGCTTCGGCATATCAATTATACTTGCCAGATAAAGCTTTGTTGCAAGCTAAGGTTAGGGAATGGATTGCAGAGTTTGAGGAAAACAACATCGAATAATATTTTTAATTTGTGAGACAGCGTCTCACAAATTTGCCACTAAGTTTGTAAAGAATTAAAGAATCTACAAAATTTAAGGAGTTATTTGATGAGTGCAGCAAGATAATTTAAGCCTGAATAGGGTTGATAGAAAGAAATCATCCTATCCAGGCTTAATTTTTATCTTCTTCTTCCTCTGCCTTCGTTTCTTCCCTGATTTCCACGACTGCCTCCACGCTCGTTTTTGTCACCGCTGTTATAACGGTTCTTGCGATTGTGGTTGTCGTTATCGAAATTAGGATTGAAACTCTTTTTCTTCTTATCCTTGAAGAAACCGGCATTTGGGTCTTTCTGATTACGGAGTTCGGCTCTTGCTGCTGCTACCGCATCGCGGATGTTTGCATTCGTGGGTTTGCCTGACTTGAGAGATTTTCCATTGTTAAGGTATTTCTCTTCGTCATAGCAACCCACGTTGCCGTAACCCTTTGGCGCAAAGCGGTCTGAAGTATTTCTTCCACGACCTCTGCCAGCGTTTGCTTCTGGAACATTTCTGCCGGCTCCACGCTTGCCTTTAGCTCCTCTGCCAACCCCCGGATTATCATAGGTAGAACCAATTGCCTTGTCATCGTAATTGGTTTTCTTTCCCTTGTATCCGCGGTCAAAACTCTTCTTGTCGTAGAGCTTGTCGATGAGGTCGGCTCTGCCGATGCGGCGAAGTTCACTTTCGATGGCACGGCGCTCCTCTGGCTTATACCAGAAGAAGAACATGCGCTGGGCAAGCTTTTCCTTCTGCGTCTTGGCACTGAATACTGGTTCCAATGTATATGGATCATATCCCGTGTACCAGGTTTCCGTAGATATTGTCATTGGGGTAGGAGTGAAGTCCTGCACCTGCTCCAGATGGAAGTCGAGACCCTTGGTGATGACCGCCAGTTCCGCCATATCCTCCTCATGACAGCCCGGATGCGAACTGATGAAGTATGGAATGATCTGCTGGTTGAGTCCTTCTTCCTTGTTGATCTTGTCGAAGATGCGCTTGAACTCGTAGAACAAGTCGAACGATGGTTTGCGCATGAACTTCAGAACCTCTGGACTGGTATGTTCCGGTGCTACCTTCAATCGGCCGCTCACGTGCTTGGTAATCAGTTCGCGGGTATATTCCCTTGCTGCCTGGTTTACCTTCTCGTCCTTGCTCTTGTGCAGGAGCAGGTCGTAGCGCACACCACTACCAATGAAGCTCTTCTTGATGCCTGGCAGGGCATCTACGGCATGGTAAATCTCCAGCAGCTTGCTGTGGTCGGTATTCAGGTTCGGACAAATCTGTGGGTTCACACATGATGGTCGCTTGCATACCTCGCAAGCTTTCTGGTTCTTGCCGTGCATGCCATACATATTGGCAGAAGGACCGCCCAGGTCGCTCAGATATCCCTTGAAATCTGGCATTTCGATAATTTTCTTTACCTCTTTCAGGATACTCTCCTTGCTTCGGCAAACCACGAACTTGCCCTGATGCGCTGAAATGGTACAGAACGAGCAACCGCCGAAGCAGCCGCGATGCAGGTTTACGGAGAACTTGATCATCTCGTATGCCGGAATGGTCTTGCCTTTGTACTTAGGATGAGGCAGACGGGTATAAGGCAGGTCGAAGGCGGCATCCAGTTCCTCGGTGGTCATCAGCGGGAACGGTGGATTCACCACCACATACTTGCCGTCGGTCTCCTGAATCATGCGCTGAGCATGCATCTTGTTGGCTTCTTCCTCCAGATGGCGCACGTTCTCTGCCTGTCCCTTCTTGTTGTGAAGGCACTCCTCATGACTGTGCAGGATGATGTCATCGTCCTTGAATCCGCCCGGAATGTCCTTCTCCTTGCAGTAGAAAGCCACCTGCGGCATCTCGTGAATCTGGTCCATGGTCTTGCCTTCGGCGAAGGCGTTGGCAAGTTCCACGATAGAGCGTTCGCCCATGCCGTAGAGAATGAGGTCGGCACCCGAATCGCAGAGGATACACTTGCGCAGCTCATCCTTCCAGTAGTCGTAGTGGCTGATGCGGCGCAACGAAGCCTCAATACCGCCCAGTGCCACAGGTACATCGGGATAGAGTTTCTTCAGTATCTGGGTATAGACGATAGACGGATAGTCGGGGCGCATGTCGTGACGGGAGTCGGGGCTGAAAGCATCTTCGCTGCGCATTCGGCGGTTTGCCGTGTAGCGATTCACCATCGAGTCCATAGCTCCCGGAGATACACCGAAGAAGAGGCGAGGACGACCGAGCTTCTTGAAGTCACGGAAGTCGCCATGCCAGTCGGGCTGTGGAACGATGGCTACACGATAGCCGTTTGCCTCCAGGATTCTTCCGAGGATAGCAGCCCCGAAGGATGGGTGGTCTACGTAGGCATCTCCCGAAAAGAGGATGACGTCCAGTTCATCCCATCCTCTGAGTTCGCACTCCTTCTTGGTGGTTGGCAGGAAGTCTGTTAACTTATAATCCATTCAAAATTATTTAATCATTTACTGCATCAGGTTCTGCTCCTGCAGCTTCTTCTGCTGCCTTCTTGTCCTTCCAGTCTACGTAGAGCAATACGAGATTGTGGAGACCGAGAGCCTTCATGTTCTGATGGTAGATTACGTCGAGGCAGAGGTCGAGCAACGCCTTGTCCTTGATGTCGCTGCTCTCCAGGAGAGAACGAACATTGAACTTCAACTTGTCGAGTACTTCCTCGTCGATGATACCATTGCTATCTACGAGGTTGCGGAGCAACTGATACTTGTCAATAGTCTCTAAATGCTGGTCGCTCACTTCGATAGAGCGTGTGCCAGACTGGTTTGCTTGAATTTTATACATATTCTTTTTTACTTTGAACATTGAACCTTGAACTTTGAACTTTATGATTTGCAAAGTTTGCTCAAATTGTTATTATTATGTTTATTCTTTTATTCTCCTATTCCGTTAAGAATTTGATTATTCTGTCAGGAACTTGAGGATTCCCAGCATGATGCCGTTGCGGGTTTTCTCATCGATGATACATTCCAATGGAAATCCCATGACGAAGGTTCGATAGCTGGAACTCTTGTATGCTACGGCTGCACTGGCACCTGAAGTATATTGCATCGCTGTGAAGGCTTTCTGCACTGCAGGATTTAATATCTCAGGATGGGTGGTGGCGTAGTGGCGATCGTTCAACTGACTGTAATAGTTGAACTCCATCCCCATGCCTGCCACACTATCCGTAGTATACACGATACTATCTCGTTCCGTGATGGTGGAATCTTCCGGGTTGATGTCCTGTACGATGAATCTGGTGCCCGTAGGCTCATAATTCACCTTGAGAATGTCATTCATGAAGGTTTGCTCCTCTTCAGTCTGCATGTCGCTTCCGTTATACGAACCGCTGATGAGCATCTTGCCTCCACTGAGTGCATAATAGGTGATGCGTTTCTGCAGGGCAGGGGTGAAAGTCTTGTAATATTCACGGGTATAACCATCATTTCGCTCCAGACCGTTGATAAGGTCTACTGCCTGATAGTTTTCCATCCTAACCTTGCCATTGGCGACTGCTTCGCTGGAACAGCTGGCAATGTTGTATTTGTTTGCCAAAGCGATGCTCCGTGCATGGCTTACTACATAGTTGAAATCATTGCCTGCCACAAACTTTCCTATCATCTCATTGCCGCAATAACCTAGTCCGTTGGTGGTTTCCTGTCCCATCCTGTTAATATCGAAGCTGGTCTGCTTTCCGCTCCATCCGGCTGTGAGTCCATAGCTGACACCTGGGTCTTTGTCGAAGTCGAAACCTTGGATAGAATCATTGTCTTCTACTTGTGGTGAAGCGAGACGATGGAAGTTGTTGACAACCAATACCGACTTCGTAGCTGTTGGATTGTAGAGTGCCGAGAGCGTTTCGGTTGGGAAGCTCTCGCCACCAGCGTTAAGGGCAGCCACCTTGAAACTATATAGTTTGCCTGGTTCCATCTTGATTTGACAGTTGGGACGTCTTACAACGGTTCCGTTGTCAAAACCTCCCTTGCCTTCAGCCTTATATACGATATATCGGGTAGGGCGTGCAGATGGTTCGATGGAATCGAGCTGTGGAGTCCAGGAAAGATTTGCAAAATTATCATCCAGTTCTACGCTGAAGTTCTTGGGAGCCAGTGGCTGAACCACGTATGGCTTGTCATGATTGCTGTTTATATATCTCAAGATGGTCTTGTAGATAGACCGGGCTATGGCAAATTTTCCCATTGGGTCCTGTGCGATACGCATGTCCGGGAAACTCTGATGAGAGAGCATCTCAAGGATGGCTGAAGGAACCTCGGGCAGGCGAGTCTCCGAATAGTTGCGGTCCCATAGATAGCGCTTGCCAAACTCGCCATAGATAGCGCTGATATCTGTTACCAGATTATCACGTAGTGCTCTGGCAAAATCCTTGGAAGCCATTCTGGATACACCGCTGTTCAGCATATCATCGTTGAAATCGGTGGTGCAGATAGAGAGTGCGCCCCAGGTTGACTTACCGTCCCTGTTATATCCAGCATCGCTATGTAGTGCCAGCGAGAGTTCGATAGGAACATTTTTTCCTTCCAAAGCAGGCATGTATACACTGCCGCCACCCAGCCAGTTGGTCATCAGAGAGCGGGTGTTGATGTCATCTGCATAGTCGTTCTTGCCTTCTCTTCCACTGTAAACCTTGTAGGGTGCTCCGGCCCACTGAGCGTAATATCTCGCTCCTTCCAGGCAGCGGGGCAGTTCGCTCAGATTGCCTTCGCGTTCTATATTGCCCATACCGCCACCAAAGCGTACGGCATCTGTGGTTACAATGCCTCTCTTGGAAGACTGGTTGGTACATACCACCCGGTTGAATTCATTGCATCCACGGTCGAAATCGAAGGTGCCGAGGTATACCCAGGTTCCACCACCCATCTTCTGGTTGACGGTGAATTCTGTTTTTTCTCCCTTATGATAGACGATGTATCTTGCATCGCTCACGCTCTTGGGTACCGTCTGGTAACTGACATAAACCGCATATTTTCCTTCTTCAGGGAAACGGGGCTGATAGATGACCTGGCTGAATTTCTTCCGCTTGGTAGCTTTGGCTTTTCTTGCCGTACCCATGCGGAAAGGATTCTCGCCATCGCTGTATACGTTCTGCTTGTTGGCAAAGCCTACAGAGTCGCAATTGGTCCATTTCCTGCCGGTAGCCAATTCCTTGTAGCATACTGATTTTTCTGCATCATCGTTGTCTACAATGATTTCGTTCTTTTGCCAGTCTCTTTCGCGGGGCGTAAATACCACGGCACCTGCATTTTGCAACATTGGGATGAGATAAGGCACCACAATGGTTTGGGTGAAGAGGTCTTCCGTTGTACAAAAGAGGTTGGGGCGTTGCCATTTCCAACGGCGGAGATCATTGCAATAATAGCGGCCGTGGGAAGCCCATAAAGAGATATGCCGGTTTGACAGACCTGCTGTTGGGAAATAAGGACGGGAGGCATTGAATACCCATGGGTCGTCATCGTAATCTATACCTTCCCAAGCCAGGCTGTTGCCTTCATCGTAGGTAGCAAAAGACGATTTGCCGTTAGCTTGGAATATAATTCCGGTAGCCAACAGCAAACTGCTTACTAAACAATATGTTATATGTTGATGTTTCACTTTTCTTTTTAACCCTCTTTTTTTAGTCTACTTCGCCAACGGTGAACTTCTCAGGCTTCTTGCCTTTAAAGTCCTTGAAGTAGAGTTTTATCTCGCGCATGTCTTTATCTACATCTCCAGAAGGAATGACGACTTTGTTGCACTGGATAAGGCGACGCTGGAAGTCAACCCCGTAGAGATAGATAGGCAGACCAGCCTTGAGGGCAATGAAGTAAAAGCCCTTTTTCCAGTCTGGATTCAGTGAGCGGGTGCCCTCTGGAGTAATGCAAAGTCCAAAGCTTTCGCGCTTCTTGGCTTCTTCTGCAAGGTTGTCGGTCATGCTGGTGTGCTTGCTGCGCCAAACCGGAATGCCTCCCATTCTGCGGAAGATGGGACCTAGAGGCCAGAAAAACCATTCTTTCTTCATGAGGAAATTGCACTTCATACCCTCTGCGTGTTCGAACAGCTGACCGAGAATCAAATCCCAGTTGCTGGTATGAGGAGCTAAGCAGATGATATACTTTTCAGGAAGTTCGAAGGCTACATCCTTTTTCCATCCCAAACGCTTGTACAATACCCACTGACAGATGTTTCTTATCATTATTTTTTATGTTATATATAAAAATAGGTGAAAAGAGGAGTCTTGGAAAGAAACTCCTCTTATTCCCTTATTTCTTTTAATTCTTTTCTCTTTCTGACGTGTCGCTATCCCAAATTAGCGATTTGATTCACCACTTCGCTTACCTGCTTGTTGAAATCCTTAATCAAGTTCTGGTAATAGACGCCAGCCTTGATGCCAGGTTCCGGGTGAGAAACTCGGCTGATGAAATCGTTGTTAATCATCACCACTGAAGACAGAATTCCATCTACGTCTTCCTGACTCGGTTTGCTGTTATACAAGGAGGCAGCTACAGTCTCAGCGAAAAGCTCGCTGGTGATGTAGTTAATAGTGCGTTTTAAATCTCTTTTGTTAGCCATATTATAATCTTTTAGTTAATAAATGATTCGAAATATTGGTCAAAGATAATCATTTTCTTTGTAAATCCAATATTTTTTCAGAAAAAATCTTCTTATTAACGCATTTTTAGCATTTTTCTTTCCGTATCTCGCAGAAAAACCTTAAATTTGCAGTGTTTTTGAAGTTTCAACTAATTAAATATTAATAAAAGAATTATGGAAAAAAGTGCATTGCAGATTGCAAGAGCTGCTTATCAGCCAAAGTTGCCAAAGGCGCTTCAGGGTCCTGTTAAGGCAGTTGAGGGTGCAGCAACTCAGTCAGTAGGTAACCAGGAAGAAATCAAGGCTCTCTTCCCTAACACATACGGTATGCCTGTTATTACTTTCGAGGCTGGCGAGGCTCAGGAACTCCCTGCTTTCAACGTAGGTGTTATCCTTTCTGGCGGTCAGGCTCCTGGCGGTCACAACGTTATCTCTGGTCTTTTCGACGGCGTGAAGTCTCTCAACCCAGCTAACAAGCTCTATGGCTTCATCCTCGGTCCTGGTGGTCTCGTTGATCACAAGTATATGGAGATTACTTCTGAGCTCATGGACGAGTACCGCAACACTGGTGGTTTCGATATCATCGGTTCTGGCCGTACCAAGTTGGAGAAGGAAGACCAGTTTGAGAAGGGTATCGAGATTCTCCGTGAACTCGGTATCAAGGCGCTCGTTATCATCGGTGGTGACGATTCTAACACCAATGCTTGCGTTCTCGCTGAGTACTATGCTGCCAAGAAGTATGGCGTTCAGGTAATCGGTTGTCCTAAGACTATCGACGGTGACTTGAAGAACGAGCAGATTGAGACTTCTTTCGGTTTCGATACAGCATGTAAGACATATTCTGAGCTCATCGGTAACATCGAGCGCGACTGTAACTCTGCACGTAAGTACTGGCACTTCATCAAGTTGATGGGTCGTTCAGCTTCTCACATCGCTCTTGAGTGCGCACTCCAGACTCAGCCAAACATCTGTTTGATTTCTGAGGAGGTAGAGGCTAAGGAAATGTCACTCGATGATGTTGTTACTTATATTGCAACTGCAGTAGCTAACCGTGCTGCTGAGGGCAACAACTTCGGTACTGTTCTCATCCCAGAGGGCTTGATCGAGTTCATCCCAGCTATCAAGAAGCTTATCGCAGAATTGAACGAGGTTCTTACAGACCCTGCAACAGGCGAGAGCCGTGAGTTTGCAAGTGCTGAGGAGCAGATTGCATTCGTTAAGGGTGCCATCGCTAAGGACAACCTCGCTGTATTGGAGTCTTTGCCAGCTGACGTAGCTCGCCAGCTCTGCCTCGACCGTGACCCTCACGGAAACGTACAGGTTTCTCTCATCGAGACAGAGAAGTTGCTCTCTCGTATGGTAGCTGAGAAGTTGGCTGCTTGGAAGAAGGAGGGTAAGTTCGTAGGTAAGTTCTCAGCTCAGCACCACTTCTTCGGTTACGAGGGACGTTGCGCAGCTCCTTCTAACTACGATGCAGACTACTGCTACTCACTCGGTTTCAACGCATCTCGCCTCATCGCTAACGGCAAGACTGGTTACATGTCAATCATCAAGAACACAACAGCTCCTGCTGCTGAGTGGATTGCTGGTGGTGTGCCTATCACAATGATGATGAACATCGAGCGTCGTAACGGTGCCAACAAGCCAGTAATCCGCAAGGCTCTCGTAGAGCTCGACGGTGCTCCATTCAAGTTCTTCGCTTCTAAGCGTGAGCAGTGGGCTAAGGAGACAGCTTTTGTATATCCAGGTCCTATCCAGTACTGGGGTCCATCTGAGGTTTGCGACCAGACCACAAAGACTCTCCAGTTGGAGCAGGCTAAGTAAGAAATATGTTTCTGATGATTCAGGAATAAACATTCTTATATAGGTGCTAGATTCTTCTAGCCGACCTTTAGGGAGGGGATGTCTTGCCGTAGGCTGTATAGCCATGCATGCACCTCCTCCCTCTTTTTTATATATAATTCATTATCATGGTAAACAAACAAACTAGCAACAACAACAAATGTGGTGGAGCGAAGAAAACTTCTTCTTCCCCGGTCAGAACCACGGCGAAGCGACCTGCCCGTAGACGTAGGTCCAGACGTTCGTCGGGGCTTTGGAGCCGTTATCCCCGTTGGGCTTGGTGGATTGGCGGAATAGCAGTTGTTGTACTGTATGTTTTTTTGTTTTACCATTTCTTCGTAGGTCCTACCGGTTTTAGATGGCGTGCGCTTTATGGTGATGAGGTATATCCTGAAGGATATGAAATTCATGGCATAGATATCTCTCATTATCAGGGAGATATAGATTGGGAGCAGCTTAAGAATGCAATGATTAAGGGATGCCCTGTGCGTTTTGTCATCATTAAGAGCACTGAGGGCTCCAGCAGGTTGGATGAGAATTTCCGTTCTAATTTCAATCAGGCTCGCGATTTTGGTTTTATCCGTGGTGTATATCATTTCTGGAGCAATAAATCTACGGCTCGTGAACAGGCTTATTATTTCCTGCAGCAAGTGCATCTTACCGATGGAGATTTGCCGCCGGTGCTTGACATCGAGCACAAACCGGATGATAAGAGCGTGGAGGATTTTCAGCGTGATGTACTTACGTGGTTGCATATCGTAGAAGACAGGTATCATGTGAAGCCTATCATCTATACTTATTATAAGTTTAAGGAGCAATACCTAAGTGCGCCGGTTTTTGATGATTATCCTTATTGGATAGCCCATTATTATGTGGACAAGGTGCAATACAAGGGCAAATGGAAGTTCTGGCAGCATACGGATGCTGGTAAGTTGCCTGGCATCAAGGGATATGTAGATTTTGATATCTACAATGGAAGTTATTACGACTTGAAGCAATTGTGCATAGGAAGTAATAACAATGAGAAAATATTTAACGAGTGACGGAATGTGTAAGGTGTAATTCATCATGTACAATGAAAAATGTACTTTATGAATTACACCTTATATTTTTACTGTTGATAGGGTAATCTGACGCTCTGGCTTTTCTATTCCCCAAGTACTAGGCAAGCCCAGTTGTTGTCAACATGACGGTTGGTTTCGTGAAGTCCAAGCTCTGCAGCATTTTCCAGCAAAACAGGAATGTCCTCTTCGTAGAATCCGCTGAGTATCAGAGAGCCACCAATGTTCATGACGCTGCGGAACAGTTTCATGTCTTCAAGCAGGATGTTGCGGTTGATGTTTGCCATCACTACATCAAATACGCCGCTGACATGGTTGAGAACGCTGCTGTTTCCGAAGAATACTTCCATATTGTCAACGCCATTGAGGACAGCATTATGTTTGGCATTTTCAACGCTCCATTCGTCGATGTCATATCCTACAACATCTTTGGCTCCTAGTTTGGAAGAGGTGAGTCCCAAAATGCCGGTTCCGGTACCGCAATCCAGAATGCGTTTGGTCTTGATAGGCATCTGGAGCAATTGCGAGATAATCATACGGGTAGTCTCATGATTTCCTGTGCCAAAGGCAAGTTTTGCTTCAATACCTATCTCGATGATGTCCGGACGGTTACTTGTGTCTGGATAGAGTTCTGGATGCTTGGCATCGTATATAACAACTTGGTCGTCCACAAAAATAGGAGCGAATCCTTGTTCCTCCCATTCCTGATTCCAGTCTTTGTCCTCGGCATCCTGGATGTCATAGGTGATTTGGGTATCCATGATAGGAAAATCAGAGATATAGGCATCAAGCGCCTCCTTATCGAAAAGGTCTTTCTGTACGTATGCCTCCATGCCTGTTTCCGTTTCCTCGAACGATTCAAATCCAGCCTCGGCAGCTCCGTCGGCAAGGAGGTCGCGAGCTGCTTCCATCAGGTCGGGAGCGGTCTCAATATTGAATGATGCTACTAAGTATTTCATGCCTTTTTATGTGTATAAATGTTGAAAAACGTTTGAATTCATTTAATTTTTCTGCAAAATTATAAAAAATAGGGGAAATCCTACCATTATTTAGGGTTTTTCTGTACTTTTGCAGTAAGATATGCAATATTTTTGCATTATGATTATTATATTTATATAAATAATAACCCCAAATGGAGTAAAAACTCCATATCAAAATAGGAGAATAGTAAAATGAAAAAGATGTATCTTCTAGCAGTCCTCATGGCAGCAACCATGCCTTTTACGGCAATGGCGCAGGACGATGACCTCTACTTCAATCCAAAGAAAGAGGCCAAGAAGCAAGCTGAGCATCGTGCGCAATTACAGCGTGCTTATGCCGAGCAGAAAGCACGTAGAGACAGTATATATGCCTTGTACTGGAGTGGAAGCAACCGAAGCGTGGATGAATATAATCGCGGTGGTAGATTCTTGAGTCATTATGAGAATGTAGGGAAAGATTCCCTGGGTAATGATATCATCCAGTTTCATGTAGGAAAGGGTGTTGCTCCTGACAGTATCTATGATGATGCTTATTTTGCACAGAAATATGCTGACCCGGAAGAAGACTTCAGCCGTACTCGGGAAATGAGCCGTTGGGATGGATATTATAATCCTTGGTTCTATGACTATTACGGCTATGGTCCTTATTACTGGCGCAGCCGTATGTGGGGATGGCACAACCCTTGGCGTTACGGATATTATGCCGGCTGGTATGATCCTTGGTTTGACCCTTGGTACGATCCATGGTATTATAGCTATGCTGGTTGGTATGGTGGCTGGTACAGCCCATGGTACTATGGCTGGGGTGGATATTATAACCCATGGTATTGGGGTGGTCCGATGATAGGTCATGTAAGTTATGGCGGATTTGCTGGCAACAAGCGTTATAACAACCCGGGCCGTATCGATGGTTCTAATCATCGGTTTACTGGCATTGCTGGTAATAATCGCAATACTTATTCGCGCCGAAGTGGATCTAATCGCAGCTTTGGTCAGCGCCAGAATAACGGCAACTACAACTACAACAATAACAACTCTTCTTGGGGTAGTCGCGGCAATTCAGGCTTTGGTAACAGTGGCGGCAGCTTCGGAGGTGGTAGCTTCAGTGGCGGTGGCCGTTCCGGTGGCGGTAGCTTCGGTGGCGGTGGCGGTCACTCTGGTGGCGGCAGCTTCGGTGGAAGAAGATAAAATGATAACAATAATTAGTATTTGAGAAGATTATGAATAATTTAAAACATATATTCTTTGCCAGTATGCTCATGGCTAGCATGACTGCTGCTGCGCAAGAAACTTATCAGGACGCTAAGTTGGCTGCACCCCAGCTTACCGGTACTGCCCGCTATGTGGGTATGGGTGGTGCTATGGAAGCTTTGGGTGCCGATATTTCCACTATCAGCAGTAACCCTGCTGGTGTTGGTCTTTTCCGTAGAAGTCAAGTGACTCTTACTGCAGGAGTTATTGCTCAGACAGACGCAGAGAATTATACGGAATACAATGCTTCTACTATTACCTTTAATGGTAAGAAGAGTCATCCTACCTTTGACCAGGTGGGTATCGTATGGAGTCCGAAAAACAAAGGTACCAATTGGCTGAATCTGGCTTTCAATTATCATAAGAGTGCTGATTTTGGACAAATTCTGAATGCTGCCGGAGCATTGAAGGATGTTTCTCTTAATAAGATAACCGCAGCTAAGAATTTCAAGGAGTATGCGGGGTGGACCAGTCAGGACGCCAACCTTGGTGGGTATAAGGATAATTCAGGAAACTATCAGCCTGGTTTGTTTACTGTTCCTACCGATGGTGGCTTGGCTTATGCTGAGGCTAATCAGTATTTGTTTGGTCAGTATCAGCATGGTTATATCGGTACCTATGATTTCAATATCAGTGGATCGCTTAATAATCAGGTTTGGCTGGGTCTGACCATCGGTCTTCATGACGTTCATTACAACAGCAATTCCTTTTATTCCGAAAACTTCGTTGACGGCAATATAATGGATTCTTTTGAACAGCTGAAGATTACAGGTACTGGATTTGATGTGAAGGCAGGTGTTATCTTCCGTCCTGTCAAGGATTCTCCTTTCCGTATTGGTGCTTATTTCAATAGCCCTATCTTCTATGATCTTACGGTTAGTGGTGATAATGATATTAGTATTTGGGGAAACAATGATCCTGCTACCTATGAGGAAAAAGATGGAAGTCAGCAGCCTTGTTATGTCAAGGGTGATAGAGGTCAGAGTATAGATTATGATTTCCGTCTCAATACACCATGGAAGGTGGGTGCCAGCTTGGGCCATACAGTAAGTAATTATCTGGCTCTTGGTGCAACTTATGAGTATGCATGGTACGACCATATGGACAACCGTGTAAAAGATGGCGGTTATTATGATGCTTATTGGGGAGAGTATTATGAGAGCAGTAGCAGTGACGAGGCTATGAATAACGATACCCGATTGAATCTGCAAGGTGTAAGCACCTTGAAGTTGGGTGCAGAGATCAAGCCTGTTGACATGTTGTCTGTCCGATTGGGTTATAATTACGTATCGCCAATGTATAAGGATAATGCCTTGCGTGATCAGACATTTGATAGCAATGGTGTTTATATAGCTTCTTCTGCCGATTATACCAACTGGAAGGCGATGAATCGTTTCACTTTGGGTGTAGGTTTCAATTACCAGAATCTGGCTATAGATGTAGCTTATCAGTATTCTACTCAGAAGGGAGATTTCTATCCATTCGAAAGTTTCTCAGATATGGGTTGTTCTGTTAAGGCTACTCAGGTAGAGAATAATCGTCATCAATTATTGATGACAGTAGGCTATAAGTTTTAAAAAATGTAAAATTTAGAGATATTTTGGACGAACCGATAAAAAATAGTATAATTTATTTGGTTGTTTCAAATATTTGTTCTATCTTTGCATTGCGATTAGGATAAGAGACGGTTCTTATCCGGTGTTTAAATTACAAAAGACTTTTGAGGTCTCTCTATGTAGAGGTTCTCATAAGAAAATGATATTAGTTTTTTTAGTGGTTAATTTAGTTTTAGTAAGTATGTGATAGGATCTGTTGTGAAACAGGTCCTATTTTTTTTGTTGCTGGTAGTCATGTATGTATATAGTGAAAGCAGCGGGGTGAAGTGAGGGGATGATATAAAACAAAAAAGCGTTTCCTTTTTGGAAACGCTTCTCTTTGTACACCCTTAGGGATTCGAACCCTAGACCCACTGATTAAGAGTCAGTTGCTCTACCAACTGAGCTAAGGGTGCAACTTTTAATGATTGCTTGTGTAATCAAAAGAAGTGATTCCGCAAGGATTCAAACCTTGAACCTCTTGATCCGTAGTCAAGTGCTCTATTCAGTTGAGCTACGGAACCATTCATATTGATTCTTAAGTAGGGCTGACTATTGAAGTGATTCCGCAAGGATTCAAACCTTGAACCTCTTGATCCGTAGTCAAGTGCTCTATTCAGTTGAGCTACGGAACCATTTCTTTAGCTTATTCTCAAGTTGTACACCCTTAGGGATTCGAACCCTAGACCCACTGATTAAGAGTCAGTTGCTCTACCAACTGAGCTAAGGGTGCATCTTCTTGATAGCCTCATTTCTGAATTGCGAGTGCAAAGGTACTACATTTTTTTGATTCCACCAAATTTTTTCGCAACTTTTTTCTATTTTTTTTTATTTTCTTTCTTGGTGAAGGTACCCAGCAGGTGTCTACAACCCTTATGATTGACCCCTGACAGTCGGTAGGTGCCGGAAGGTAATGTACTGATATTTACCTGGTTATTGTTAATGAAGTATCTCTTGATTACCGTTCCTTGGAGCGTTTCAACCTCTGCAATCTTTGCATCCATTATTTTTGTAGTTTCTCCGAGGATTATCTTGTTGTCGTTGCAAACTAAGATTTTGGCTGCACCATAATGTTGGTGATTTCTTAGGATGTCGGCCTGATATTCTTGGGTTGCAGTGCTCTCTATGCCATATCCATCAGCAGAAGTGACGGCAAAATAGAGAGGATGTTCATCGGTATCTACATTTCCGGTGATGCTGATATGGGTTCCTTGATGTCGTGCAGCTATCAGATTACGGGCATCAGTGATGTCTACGGGGTAGGTTCTACTCGCATATACATTATTATATATATAAGGTGTAGTGATTTTGCTGCCATCCGTATATGTATTTACATTGCTCCATGATAAGCATAACTTTTCGCCAGCCTTAGCAACTTTGAACTGTTGAGGCTGTGAAGGCTGTTTGTTGCTTGCCCATGTCATCGGTGGAACGAGTGCAGGATATGGATTAAACTGAGTCGTGAAATCCAGGATGCCTTGTCTGTTGTCGAGCAGGAATTTGTTGCGGAAGAATGCGTAGCCCATTCCCAGGTTGCGGGTATGCTGCATTTCTGCCGTGATGTCTTTGATATTCCATTTGCCTTCACGTGGGTCAAGGAAGTAGATACCAAGACCTGGAACCACAATCTTGCCGTGGCTCTGTTCCTGCCAGTCGATAGCAAAAGGATAGAAATGCTCATCTCTAAAGTACATCATAGGGAAGAGTTCATCCATCAAGCCATCCCGTAACCAGCCTTGCGCATCTTGGCAAACTTTGGTGTTGGCATTCCAGCCGTGGCTCCAATATCTGCTCAAGTCATCATATTTACCCACAGGTGAACAGCTCATCTTGATCCAGGGTTTCTGTGATTTGACTGCGTCGTTGATCTTTTGTACGATATTGGTTATATACCGTCTGCCTTGTTCTCTGCTTACCTTGATGTTCCAGGTTTCTGGATAACGGATATAATCTAGGTGGATTCCATCTACATTATATCTGTTAGAGATTTCTCGGCATATTTGAGCAAGATAGTTTCCTGTACGACAGTCTTCTGGATTCATGTAGCCGTCGGCACCAATTTTGCGAATCAGGCCGGGAAACTTGGTTCGGAGTTTTTTGCAACCCAATGCATTCCATTTACCGACAGGGATAGTTACTATCCAAGCGTGAAGTTCCATGCCACGTTTGTGACATTCGTCGATGGCAAACTGTAATGCATCGTAGCCTGGACTTCTGCCGGGAAATCCGGAAAGGCAACCATCCCATGGCTCGTAGTCGGAGGGATATATCATGGTTCCTCTTATGCGGGTTTGCAGAAGCACGGTGTTGATATGTGCTTTTTGCAGGCGGTCAAGGATAGAACGAAGCTCTTGCTTCTGTTTCTCTGCTGATAGAGATGACTGAGCGTATGAATGCGGCCAGTCTATGCCGCCGATAGTGGTGAGCCATACGGCACGCACTTCGTGCTTGGGAGCTTGGTCGTTGAATACGATGCTAGTTGCTTTTTGTGTAGGTTCCTTGTATGTGTAGCTCTGTGCTTTTGAAGGCAAAACAGAGCACAAAAGGAAGAAAAATATCTTAATTCTGTGCATAATCTTACAATTTGGCAACAAAGATACTGATATTTTTCCGTATTTCAAATAAAAATAGTACTTTTGCCACTGAATAATTAAAAAACATGTGATTTAATCACAAAATAGGAGAGAATTTTAAAAAAAATACAAGAAAATGGTCAGTTTTATCATTAGTTTAGTGGCTCTTGTTTTGGGCTACATGCTTTATGGAAAATTTGTGGCGAGAGTGTTCGGTCCTGATGACCGCCCTACGCCAGCAGTGACCAAAGCCGATGGTGTCGACTTCATGGTGCTGCCAAGTTGGAAAATCTTTATGATTCAGTTCCTCAATATTGCGGGAACGGGACCAATTTTTGGAGCCATCATGGGTGCCTGGTACGGACCGGTGGCTTATCTGTGGATCATCTTCGGCTGTATCTTTGCAGGAGCCATGCACGATTATATGAGTGGTATGCTCAGTATCCGTAATGGCGGTGCTGGATTGCCGGAGTTGGTGGGCAAGTATCTCGGCGGAACCACCAAGAAGGTGATGCTGGTATTCTCTGTATTGCTTTTGATGATGGTGGGTGCTGTATTTGTGTACAGCCCTGCTGTGATATTGAAAGATATATGGGGCAGTCAGATGATGTGGATATTGGTTATCTTCCTTTATTATATCATAGCAACATTGTTGCCTATTGATAAGATTATCGGTAAGGTATATCCTCTCTTCGCTTTTTCGCTTCTGTTTATGGCAGGAGCGTTGATGATCGGTTTGTTCTTGAAATGGCCTACATTGCCAGAACTTTGGAGCAATTTGAGTGATTCCAATCTGAACGAGAATCCGGCATGGTTGGGTGCCGAGGGATATATGGCTGTCAATCCGTTGTTCCCTTGCCTCTTCATTACCATTGCATGCGGTGCCATCAGTGGTTTCCATGCAACACAGAGTCCGTTGATGGCTCGTTGTATGAAGAATGAGAAGATGGGACGTCCTATATTCTATGGAGCGATGATTACAGAGGGTATTGTTGCTGTGATTTGGGCTACCGTTTCCATGTACTTCTTCTATTATGGAGGATGGCGTGAATGCGTATCTCCTGAGGTGGCTCAGGAGTTTATTGCGCAGGCTGATGGAGGTAAGTCTCTCCTTCAGAATTTCACAGCTCCGCAAGTGGTAAAGCTGGTTTGCTCCAGTTGGCTTGGTGTAGCTGGTGGTATCCTTGCACTGTTGGGAGTTGTAGCCGCTCCTATCACGAGTGGTGATACAGCTTTGAGAAGTGCACGCCTTATCATTGCTGAGTTTATCGGATTGGAACAGCGCTCTATGCGTAAGCGATTATATGTATGCATACCATTGTTTGCTGCTACAGTGGGCATTCTGGTATGGCAGATGGAGAATCCGGATGGATTCAATATCATTTGGCAGTATTTCGGATGGGCCAATCAGACTTTGTCTGTGTTCACTCTTTGGACTATAACTGTTTATCTGGTACAGCAGAAGAAACCGTTTATTATCACCTTGGTACCTGCCCTGTTTATGACAGTGGTTTGCTCTACCTTCCTGTTGATATCTCCACAGGCGTTAGGACTTGATGGTACTCTCGGCTATTCGGGTTGTGTCATTATCCTGGTGGTAGCATTGGTGTGGTTCTTCTCTTGGTTTAAGAAAAGAAATAAATAATATTAACTAATACACATTATTATGCGTATAAAAAAAATAGCTGTTGTGGCATTGGGTCTGATGGTATCTGTTGGAGCTCATGCCCAGTTTGAAAGTGGAAAACAATATTGTGGTGCGTCATTGACGGGCTTGAATTTGAGTTATAATGGCTCAGAGGAACTCAGCCTTGGTATTCAGGCTAAGGCTGGTTATTTTTTCGAAGACGATATGATGCTTCTGGCACAGGCTGAGTATAAGCATTCTGGCTTGGAGGGCGTGAAGGATTATTGGGCCTTGGGCGCTCAGGGCAGATATTATATAGAGCAGAATGGTATTTATCTGGGGGCTGGCATGAAGTTGATTCATACCGGCAGTTATAATGATGTGATGCCTGGTGTTGAGGTAGGATATGCATTCTTCGTGAGTAAGCAGGTTACCATAGAACCTGCAGTGTATTATGATCAGAGTTTTAAGAATCATTCCGATTATTCTACTGTAGGCGTGAAGGTCGGAATAGGTATTTATTTGTAATAGAATATGCAGCAACAGTTTTCATCGGCATTGCTGGAGAAGGCGGTGGCTGAGTTTGCTAAGCTACCGGGCGTAGGGCGTAAGACCGCCTTGCGCCTTGTGCTTTTTATGCTCCGCCAGAGTGGGGAAGAGGTTGAACAGTTTGTCAATTCTATCTCCAAAATGAAGCGTGAAGTAAAGTATTGTCGCATATGCCATAATATCAGCGATACGGATGTATGTCCAATCTGCTCTGATTCACGTCGGGATACTACTACGGTTTGTGTGGTAGAGAATGTGCAGGATGTATTGGCAGTAGAAAATACACAGCAGTTCCATGGTCTCTATCATGTGTTGGGAGGGATTATTTCACCGATGGATGGTATTGGACCTTCTGATATAGAAATAGAATCATTGGTGCAGCGTGTGGCAGCTGGAGGTATCAAGGAAGTAATCTTTGCGTTGAGCAGTACAATGGAGGGTGATACCACCAATTTCTACATCTCCCGTAAACTTGCTGATTTTCCGGTGAAACTATCGGTTATCGCCCGTGGTATCTCTGTGGGTGATGAATTGGAATACACGGATGAGGTTACCCTGGGTAGAAGCATTCTCAATCGTACTCCTTTCGAAAGATAGCTATATATAAAAGGTAATCAAATATTAAACTCTACATATTTAAATAATAATGAATATCAAACAAGTACAACGAATATTATTGACCAACTTCTTCTTTATGGTTGTTGTCACTTTGCTGTTGGTAGGTCTTTATGAGACGGAAATTCTTACTCCTACTGATATGGCATCCGATGCAACCTTGATGTTTGTCATTCTCACCATGATGGAGTTGGTAACCATTGTGGCTATTCCTGTTGCGTTGAAAATGTTCAGTTTGAAGGCTGTCCACCGTAAGTTGGTGGCTCGTAAGGGTGATGCGCTTTTGCCTTGGGGTACAGCGCGTCTTAATATGCTTTGTCTGCCGATGTTGATCAATACTTTCATGTATTATCAGACCATGTCACCGGCTTTTGGCTATATGGCAATTATTCTTTTCCTTTGTCTTTTCTTTGTTTATCCTAGCATTGGCAGATGTGAGGCTGAGGTTAGTGAAGATTGAACGCTTGATTTATGAAATTATCTGTTATTATTGTCAGCTATAATGTCAAGTACTATATAGATCAATGTTTACGTTCTGTACTGAAGGCCATTGATATGGTGGATGTGGAACGCAAAGGAAATCAGGTGGAAATAATTGTTGTGGATAATCATTCTACCGATGGGTCTGTGAAATATCTTGAAAAGCGCTATCCAAAGAACCTGTATCCTATGCTGAAGATTGTGAGCAGTGTGCATAATCTGGGCTTCGCCCGTGCCAACAACATTGCCATTCGTCAGAGCAAGGGCGCGTATGTTCTCTTGTTGAATCCTGATACAATCGTAGGTGAACATGTTCTTGAGGAATGTCTTGGCTTTATGGATGCTCATTCTGATGCTGGTGCTTTGGGGGTGAGAATGATTGGTGCTAATGGGCAGGTGGCGATGGAAAGCAGGCGTGGCTTGCCTTCTCCGATGGTAGCTTTTTATAAGATGATGGGCTTTTGTGCCCGCTGGCCAAAGAGCAAGGTGTTTGGCCGTTATTATATGGGTTATCTTCCTTGGAATGAACCTGCCCAAATCGATGTTGTGAGTGGGGCTTTCTGCATGTTGCGCCGTCAGGCTATAGAGAAAGTGGGATTGCTTGATGAGGATTTCTTTATGTATGGTGAGGATATCGATCTTTCTTATCGTATATTAAAGGGCGGTTTTCATAATTACTATTTGCCTGTAGATATCTTGCATTATAAGGGTGAGAGTACAGAAAAGTCAAGTTTCAGATATGTGCATGTCTTTTATGAGGCAATGCTTATCTTCTTTCGCAAGCATTATTCGGGTATGTCTCTCTTGTTGAGTATTCCTATCAAGATTGCCATTTACGCCAAAGCTTCTGTGGCGTTAGTAAGGATGCTCTCGAAAAGAATGCGTAAGAGTTTGGGATTTTTCTCTCCATCCCAGAGAGATGATTCCCAATATTTGTTATTCGATGCTGATGAGATGAATTATGAGGATATGTTCCGCCATCTTAAGGAAAAGTCGGATGAGCAGGTGAAATTAGCCATTTATACCAAGAGCATTGGCAAGGTTATAACTGATAGATGTGTCGTGGATAAGGAAGAAATGCCATATCTATAATGGATAAGTGTAATCTTGATATATAATTAATGTACGCGCGTACAATATTTATATATAAATCAAAAAGTCATTACTGTATGAATGAAATGAATGGTAAAGGTAGTAAACCTTTGGTTTATTTGCGAGCTTTGGAGATGGAGGATCTTGAGTTTCTCTATGAAGTGGAAAATGATAGAAGTTTGTGGGGAGTAGGGTGTACCAATGTACCTTACTCTCGCCAAATGCTGATAGATTATATAGCCAGTGCTTCGGCAGATATTTATGCTGATCGCCAGATGCGCCTTATTATAGAGAATGGACAGCATGAAACGGTGGGTATGGTAGACCTGATAAATTTTGATCCGCGTCATCTTCGTGCTGAAATCGGCATTGTTATCAAGGATGAAGTTCGTGGAAAAGGATATGCTCAAGAAGCAATTCGCCAATTATTGGTATATTCTAAAGAAATTTTACACCTTCATCAGTTGTATGCCATTGTCTCTACCAAAAATGAGAAGGCTGTGAAAATGTTACATTCTGTAGGGTTCGAGGGGAGTAAAATGCTCAAAGAATGGCTATTTGAGGGTGATTTCTACGTAGATGCCTATCTTTTTCAATGTTTTTTGTAAAAAAGTTGCAGAAAAATTTGGTGGAGTCAAATATTTGTAGTACCTTTGCAACCGCAAATGAAAAATGAGCGTTTAGCAATTCAATTTGATTTAATTGGTGCGTTAGTTCAGTTGGTTAGAATGCCTGCCTGTCACGCAGGAGGTCACGAGTTCGAGTCTCGTACGCACCGCTTAATCATTTGTCTTCTAAGCCACTTGTTTGGTGCGTTAGTTCAGTTGGTTAGAATGCCTGCCTGTCACGCAGGAGGTCACGAGTTCGAGTCTCGTACGCACCGCAAACATTTTAAATTTGAATCCTCCATAAGCATTATGGTGCGTTAGTTCAGTTGGTTAGAATGCCTGCCTGTCACGCAGGAGGTCACGAGTTCGAGTCTCGTACGCACCGCAGAAACCTTCGAGAAGTGATTCTCGGAGGTTTTTTGTTTTTATACCCCCTGCTTCTCTCCATTCTTCACTCTTCACTCTTCACTTTCTTTCTGTATGTTATTTCTTTGTTAAGGTTTAGAAATAATTTTGATATTTCCTTAATTATCTGTATCTTTGCATCCATAAAGGGAATGTTTAAAATTCTCTGTTAAGGAATAATAGATATAAAAAGAGAGAAAGAAATGATTATTATCATCACAATTTTGGCATATTTCTGCGTGTTGTTGCTTTTCAGTCACATCACGGCAAGACGTGCCAGCAGTAATGAAACGTTTTATAGAGCTAACCGACGTTCGCCTTGGTATATGGTAGCCTTCGGTATGGTGGGTGCTTCCATCTCGGGTATTACCTTTGTCAGTGTGCCGGGCATGGTGATGAAGACCGATATGACCTATCTTCAGATGTGTCTTGGATTTATCGTGGGTTATTTTGCCGTAGGTTTCCTTTTGCTGCCTATCTATTATCGGTATAATCTCACTACCATTTATAGCTACTTGCAGCAGCGGTTGGGTGAGCGCTCATATAAGACGGGAGCTTCATTCTTCCTCTTGTCTAAGATGACTGGAGCCGCAGTTCGCTTCTTTGTGGTCTGTATCTTGTTGCAGCGGTTTGTGCTCGATGGGGTGGGTGTTCCGTTCTGGATAACGGTGCCTGTGATGGTGATGCTCATCTGGCTCTATACCCGAAAGGGTGGCATCAAGACTCTGGTGTGGACGGATTCCTTCCAGACCACCTGTATGTTTGCGGCGCTCATCCTGATTATCTATCAGGTGATGGCAGCCTTAGGCATGACGCCTTCTGAGGCTGTTTCGGCAATTGTTCAAGATAGTCATTCCCGCATCTTTGTCTTTGATGATTGGGTATCGAAGCAGAACTTCTGGAAACAATTTCTCAGTGGTGTGTTTGTGGTGATTGTGATGACAGGATTAGATCAGGACATGATGCAGAAGAATCTTACCTGCAAGTCGCTTCGAGAGGCACAGAAAGATGTTTGTACCTACGGCTTTGCCTTTGTGCCAGCCAATCTGCTTTTCTTGAGTCTGGGTGTACTGCTGATGATGCTGGCTCAGAAACAGGGAGTGGCTTTGCCATCTGCTCCTGATGATCTGCTGCCGATCTTTGCGGCATCAGGAGCGATGGGAACCTTGGTGGTTGTGCTCTTTACCATTGGTATTGTTGCTGCCAGTTTCTCCAGTGCCGACTCTGCACTGACTGCTATAACCACGAGTCTTTGTGTAGATATCCTGGGCAGGAAGGATGATGTGAAGCTCCGCAAGTGTATGCACTTGTTGGTTGCGGTGGTGTTCATGCTGTTCATCATCGCCTTCAAGGCCATCAACTCTACCAGCGTTATTGATGCCATCTACATTCTCTGCTCGTATACTTATGGACCATTGTTGGGATTGTTTGCCTTCAGTTTGCTTACAAGGCGACAGGTGAACGACCGGTGGTCACCATGGATTTGCATAGCCAGTCCGCTTATCTGTTTCGTCATCGATAACATGACCTCACAGCTTACAGGTTATAAGTTTGGTTACGAACTCTTGATGCTGAACGGTGGCTTGACCTTCGCCGGTCTAGCCTTGAGTAGTGCAAGCCAATTCAATATGAAACATAAACTATAAACATTATAAACAATGAAAACAAAAGTGTTATTCGCTGCATTGTTGCTCAGTGCAACAACAGCTTTTGCCCAGCAGGATAAGTTGGGCTCTGGTATTGACAAGGCCAATATGGACTTGAGCATCAAGCCAGGAAATGATTTCTATCGTTATGCCGCAGGCAACTGGATGAAGAACAATCCGCTTGATGCTGAGCATACTGATAATGGTGCTTTTACAGACCTCTTTGAGCAGAATCAGAAGCGCATTCAGGACATCATCCTTGAATATGCTTCCAAGCCACAGCAGAAGGGTTCGCTCGGACAAAAGATCGGTTCGCTCTACAACCTCCGTATGGACAGCGTTCGCCTGAACAAGGAGGGATGGGCACCTATCAAGCCAACTCTCGACCGTATCGCTGCCATCAAGGACCGCAGAGAGTATCAGTTGGTAACAGCTCAGCTCGATTTCCGTGGCGAGGGTACCATGATGTATGGTATCGGTGTTGGTGCCGACCTTCGTGATGCCGCCAACAACCTCGTTGAGGTAGGACAGGGCGGTATTGGTCTTGGTGTACGCGATTACTATGTAAACGATGACGAGCAGACCAAGAAGATCCGTGATGCATACAAGGCTTATATGAAGAAGCTCTTTCAGATGGTAGGCAACGACGAGGCTACAGCCCAGAAGAAGATGGAGGCTGTGATGGCCATCGAGACCCGCATCGCTAAGGCAAGCTATAGCCAGGTACAGCTCCGCGACATCGACAAGAACTATCACAAGATGACCTACAACCAGCTCGTGCTCGATTATCCTGGCATCGACTGGGGCAACGTGTTCCTGGCATCCGGTTTTCCTGCTTTCAAGGAAGTTTGTGTAGGTCAGCCTGAGCCAATCCACGAGGTTGAGAAGATTCTCGCAGAGACCTCTCTGGATGATTTGAAGACATACGCAGAGATTAAGGTGATTTCTGGTGCTACCAGTGTGTTGAGCGATGATTTCCGTGCCGTATCCTTCCAGTTGAGCAAGGTAATGAGCGGTGTTCAGCAGGACCGTCCTCGCTGGAAGCGTGCTGTAAGTACCGTGAGCGGCGTTTTGGGTGAGGCTATCGGAAAGATCTACGTAGAGAAGTACTTCCCTGAAAGCAGCAAGAAGCGTATGCTCGACCTCGTTCACAATCTCCAGACTGCGCTTTCTCAGCGCATCGATGAGGCTACATGGATGAGTGCTGCTACCAAGGCACAGGCTAAGGATAAGTTGGAGAACTTCATCATCAAGATCGGTTATCCTGACAAGTGGAAGGACTATAGCGGTTTGCAGGTAGATGACAGCCTCTCTCTCTACGAGAATATGGCAAACATCTCTGAGTTCTTTACCAAGGATGCCATTGCCCGTAAGGTGAACAAGCCGGTAGATAAGACAGAGTGGGGAATGACTCCTCAGACTATCAATGCTTATTACAACCCAACTACCAACGAGATCTGCTTCCCTGCAGCAATCCTGCAGCCTCCTTTCTTCGATCCAACAGCTGATGATGCGATGAATTATGGCGGTATCGGTGGTGTAATCGGTCATGAGATGAGCCACGGTTTTGACGATCAGGGTAGCCAGTTTGACAAGACTGGTAACCAGCACAACTGGTGGACCGCTGCAGATAAGAAGAACTTCGAGTCTCGCACCAAGATTCTGGTTGACCATTTCAACAAGATTGAGTTGGCTGGCAAGAAGGTAAACGGCCAGATGACCCTGGGTGAGAACATCGGTGACAATGGTGGTTTGAACATCGCTTTCCGTGCACTTCAGAATGTGATGAAGACAGAGAAGTTGGGTGTGAAGGATGGATTTACTCCAGAACAGCGCTTCTTCCTGGCATGGGCACGTGTATGGGCAGGCAATGCCCGTCCTGAGTACCTGCAGTATCTGATGACCGTGGATGTTCACTCTCCAAACGAGGCTCGTGTGAACGGTGCCCTCCCAATGGTGGATGCATGGTACAAGGCATTCAACATCAAGAAGGGCGACAAGCTCTTTGTTCCAAAGAACAAGCGTGCACATATCTGGTAAAAACATAAAAAAGTCTTGCAGGCACATTGGCTTGCAAGACTTTTTTTATGCTTGTTGCTTTCTTTGCAGAAAGTTTCGTATGCTATGCAGATTACTTTGTTCCGAAATAAAGGAACAGCATTCCGAGCAGAACGAGAAGAAGGTCAACAAACTTAGCCTTGAGGTTCTTCTCGTGGAAGATGGCTGCACCGAAGAGGAAGCTGACGATGACCGAACCGCGGCGGATCATGCTGACGATACTGATCATGGCTCCCGGCAAGCTCAATGCGTAGAAATATACGAAATCGGCAGCCGAAAGGAAGATGCTGATGAAGATGATGCTCCAATGCCAATGGAATGAGGTGGAGTTCTTCTTGGTAGGCCACCATATCATCAGGAGCATGGCTCCCATGAGGAAGCACTGGTAGATGTTGTACCAGCTCTGCACGATCATTCTATCCAATCCTACACCACCATTCTCGGGTGGAGCCATCAGATACTTATCGTATAGACCACTCACCGCACCGAGTACGGCAGCCAGAACGATGAAGTAAATCCACTTGTTGTGCTTGAAGTCGATGCCCTCCTTCTTTCCGCTGCGCGAAAGCATGGCAAAGGAGATGATGGCAAGAATGACACCAATCCACTGGTAGAGGTTGAGTACCTCGCCGTAAACCAGCAGGGCACCCACGAGTGTCATTACCGGACGGGTGGCATTGATAGGCCCCACGATGGTGAGTGGCAGATGCTTCATGCCGAAATAACCGAAGATCCAACTGCTCAATACGATGAAACTCTTGAGCACGATATACTTGTGAACTTCCCATCCGCCTTCGGCTACATGGAACATGGTTCCATCCAGCGAATTTCCTGTATAGCTCAAGATGATGAACGGCAGGAAGATGAGTGATGAGAAAAGCGTGTTCAAGAAGAGCACGGGAATTACTGCGTTACCTGAAAGTGCCTTCTTCTTGAAGGCATCATAGAATCCCAGCAGCGCTGCTGAGAGAAATGCTAATACTAACCACATATTTATTTTGAACTTAGAACTTTGACCATTTATTACTTTGAACTTTGTGATTTCTTTTACTTTGAACTTTATGATATGGCTTGTCTTGCAACTTATAGGATTATAGCCTGTCATGCTAATCATAAAGTTCAAAGTTCAAATCTCAAAGTTCCATGTACCCCACGTCTTCCAGGAACAGGGCATTGCCTGGCATGCTTTCGCCCGCATCGCTGCGGCTGCCATTGTGCAGGATGTCGAGGAACTGCTCCATCGTAATCTTTCCCCTGCCCACATCGATGAGGGTACCCACCACGGCTCTCACCATGTTTCTCAGGAAACGGTTGGCGGTGATTTCGAAATACCAGGTAGTGGGAGAGGTCTGAACCCAGCGGGCTGTCGTTACATGACAGATGGTGGTCTTGTTGTCACCGCCCGCCTTGCAGAAAGCAGCATAGTCTTCGTGTTGCAGAAAATGCTGTGCAGCCTCGTTCATCTTCTTGAAGTCGAGAGGATAGTTCATCTGCAGGGAATAGTGACGCTCGAATGGGTCCTTTTTTGTGTGGATATAATAATGATAGGTACGCGAGGTGGCAGAGAAGCGGGCGTGCATCTCAGGATTAACCTCCTGTACTTCGTATACTGCGATGTCACGTGGCAGAATTCGGTTCAGACGATATACCAGTTGGTCGAGTTCCATCGTAATCTCAGCTTCGAAGTGAGCCGCCATGTTGCGGGCATGTACTCCTGTGTCGGTTCTTCCGGCTCCCACTACTTCTATCTCTTTTCTCAGAAGTATGGAGAGTGCACGCTGCAACTCCTGCTGTACCGAATTGGCATTAGGCTGAATCTGCCAGCCGTGATAGTTGGTTCCGTCGTAACCAAAGAATATAAAATATCTCATTATTAACTTTGAACTGTTTTACTTTGAGCTTCGAACATAGAGCTTGGTTTGCCCTTCGTTTTTCGCTTAATTCGGGTGCAAAGTTACTAAAAAAACGTGAAATATGGTATAATAATACAGAATATTTTCAAAAATGATACAATCTTGAAAGAAAATTCTGATTTTATTTTGCATTTTGACAATAATTGTGTACTTTTGCCAACGATTTTGTTTAATAGATTATGGCACAGAATATTTTTAAGGGCTTAGGTATTGCCCTCATTACTCCATTTAAGGCCGACGGATCGGTTGATTATCAGTCTCTCAAGAGATTGGTAGAGTTCCAAATTGACAATGGTGCAGACTTTCTTTGCATCCTTGCCACTACTGGTGAGGCTCCATGCCTGACCCAGGAAGAGAAAGACAAGATTACTGAATTGGTGAAAGACGTGAACAAGGGGCGCGTCAAGATTTTGAAATATTGTGGCGGCAACAATACTGCTGCTGTCGTGGATGAAATCAAGAACACTGACTGGAGTGGCATTGATGGCATCCTCAGTATTTGTCCTTATTACAACAAGCCATCTCAGGAAGGCTTGTATCAGCATTTCAAGGCAATTGCTCAGGTTAGTCCACTGCCTATCGTACTCTATAATGTTCCTGGTCGTACAGGTATTAACATGAAGCCTGAGACCACTTGTCGCATTGCGCGCGATTTCCCTAATGTAGTAGCAGTGAAGGAAGCTAGTGGCAGCCTGGAGCAGGTAGATGAGATTATCAAGAACAAGCCGGATAACTTTGAAGTTATCAGTGGTGATGATGCGCTTACCTTCTCTATGATAGCAAGTGGTGCTGCTGGTGTTATCTCTGTAATCGGTAATGCACTGCCAAAGGCATTCAGCCGTATGATTCGTCTGGAATTCCGCGGTGAATACGAGCCTGCACGCAAGATTCATCACTCTTTCACAGAGTTGTACAGTCTGCTCTTTGTGGATGGTAACCCTGCAGGTGTTAAGGCTCTGCTGAATGATATGGGCTTCATTGAGAACGAACTCCGTCTGCCTCTGGTACCTACACGTATCGCAACCAAGCAGAAGATGAGCGAAATCCTTAGAACATTGAATATTTAATATATTGATTAGTGATTAGTGAATATTGATTAGTGATTATTGTATGCGCATGATGATCACTAATCATTATTCATTACTCTTCAATCACTACTCACTACTCATTAATCACTATAACATTATGGCAGAAGACAGAAGAATCATACATGAAATTACCCCTTTGATGGGTAAGGACGTACTATATATTGCTGACCGTCACAAGAAAGAGTTTACCTATCCGATACACAACCATTCGGTATTCGAACTTAATTTTGTAGAGAATGCGGCCGGTGTGAAACGTATTGTGGGCGATTCACAGGAGGTTATAGGCGATTATGATCTCTGTCTTATCACCTCTCCTGACCTGGAGCATGTATGGGAGCAGAACGAATGCCGAAGTGAGGACATTCGTGAGATTACCATTCAGTTTGACTTCAGTATGGCAGATGAAACCCTTTTCGGAAGAAATCCTTATGCCAGCATTACCCGTATGATGCAGGAGGCTAAGAAAGGCCTTTGTTTTCCGATAAAGGCAATCATGAAAGTGTATGGTCTGTTAGATACATTGAGTAGCATCAAGGATGGCTTTTATGCCGTCCAGCAATTCCTGACCATCCTCTATGAATTGTCTAAGTGCGAGAATGCCCGTACCTTGGCTTCTTCCAGTTATGCTAAGGTAGCCGTTGAGGACGACAGTCGCCGTATATTAAAGGTGAAGAATTATATCTCTAAGAATTATATGGATGATCTCCGCCTGCCTCAGCTTGCTTCTTTGGCGGGCATGAGTTCGAGTGCATTCAGCCGTTTCTTCAAACTTCATACGGGCAGGAACATTTCTGAGTATATCATCGACCTTCGTCTCGGCTATGCGGCACGCATGCTGGTGGATACAGCTAAAAGTATCAGTGAAATCGGATTTGACTGCGGGTTTAATAACCTCAGCAATTTCAACCGGATATTCAAGAAAAAGAAGGGATGCTCGCCAAGTGAGTTCCGTGAGAACTATCATAAGACAAGAATCATCGTATAATATGGAACTTTGAAATTTTATTTTTCAACTTTAAAAACTTCAAATTCATAAGATAACGTAATCGTTTAAGTGAAATAATCAAAAATATTTCGCTTAAACGATTTGCTATTCCAATATTTATTGTATCTTTGCGTCATAATTAATAGTAATAAATAAACATTTAAAAACTACTATACAGTTATGAAGCAATTTATGGATGAAAATTTCCTGCTCGACACAAAGACAGCGCAGGACCTTTTCCACAATCATGCGGCTAAGATGCCAATCATCGATTATCACTGCCACCTCATCCCTGAGATGGTTGCTAATGATCACAAGTTCAAGAGCATTACAGAGCTTTGGCTCGGTGGTGACCACTATAAGTGGCGTGCTATGCGTACCAATGGTGTAGACGAGCGTTTCTGCACAGGTACTGATACCAGCGACTGGGAGAAGTTCGAGAAATGGGCTGAGACTGTACCATATACATTCCGTAACCCTCTGTATCACTGGACCCACTTGGAGCTGAAGACAGCTTTCGGTATCGACAAGCAGTTGAGTCCTAAGACTGCCCGTGAAATCTATGACGAGTGTAACGAGAAGTTGCAGCTGCCAGAGTTCAGCGCTCGCGGCTTGATGCGTCACTATAACGTAGAGTGCGTTTGTACTACAGACGACCCAATCGATGATCTCCGTTACCACAAGCAGACACGTGAGAGCGGTTTCGAAATCAAGATGATTCCTGCTTGGCGTCCTGACAAGGCAATGAACATCGAGAAGCCAGACTTCGCTGACTATATGAACAAGCTCGGTGAGGTGGCAGGTGTAGATCTCACTACATTCCAGGATATGGTTGATGCTTTGCAGAAGCGTCACGACTTCTTCACAGAGAACGGCTGTAAGTTGAGCGACCACGGTATTGAGGAGTTCTACGATGAGCCATACACAGATTCTCAGATTGAGACTATCTTTGCTAAGGCTATGCGTGGCCAGCAGCTTTCTGCACTCGAAATCCGTCAGTACAAGCATGCATTCCTCAAGGTTTGCGCAGAGATGGATCACGCTGCCGACTGGACTCAGCAGTACCACTATGGCGCTATCCGCGACAACAATACATTGATGTACAATAAGCTCGGTGCTGATACAGGTTTCGATTCTATCGGTGAGTTCACTACAGCTAAGGCTATGAGCAGCTTCCTCAATGAATTGAACATGGAAGGCAAGTTGACACGTACTATCCTCTATACTTTGAATCCATGCGCCAATGAGGTTATCGCTACTATGCTCGGTAACTTCCAGGATGGTTCTTGCCCAGGCAAGATTCAGTTCGGTTCAGGCTGGTGGTTCAATGATCAGCTCGATGGTATGACCCGTCAGATGAACGCTCTCTCAGTATTGGGTCTCTTGAGCCGTTTCGTAGGTATGTTGACCGACTCACGTTCATTCCTCAGCTACCCACGTCACGAGTACTTCCGTCGTTTGCTCTGCAACCTTCTCGGCAATGATGTAGAGAAGGGCTTGCTTCCTAACGACATGGAGAGCCTCTCTCGCATGGTAGAGGACATCTCTTACAACAACGCTCGCAACTACTTTAAGTTCTATTAATCATAGAGCTTAAGCAATTATACTAAGACAAATCCCTTCACGGCATCATGAGATGATGTTGTGGAGGGATTTGTTGCTTGATAACGGAGTAAAACTTCAGAATATGGGGGTAATAGACAGAATACTAGGATTCTACGAAGATATTAGAGAGTTTAATTCTTCTAATATCAAGGATTTCCGGGGCAGAATGAAGTCTTGGATCAAGATGGGTATGCTTGCCGGTCGCATCTTCTATGTAAAGGATATGTGGGCAAGGGATGTAGCTGCATTGACTTTCGCCTCCTTCATGGCTTTGATACCTTTTATGGCGATGATGTTTGTTATTGCCCGAGGCTTCGGCTATGCGTCATTGCTGGAGTCATGGCTGTCTACCACCTTCGAGGCACAACCGGTTGTTGCCAAGACTATCGTTGACTTCGTACATAATTATATTGAGAACACGCAGAGCAACTATATCATCGGTACGGGTATCGTGATGTTTCTCTATACCATCGTTTCCCTGATGCAGAAGATAGAGCTTACCTTTGATGATATCTGGCATACGGGCGAGCGTTCGTGGAAGCAGATTGTTACAGAATATCCTACCATCCTTTTCGGTCTGGGACTGATGATTCTCTTTGCTTCGAGCATCAACGTATGGATAGTGAATATGGTGGATAATGTCGACAAGATAGCCGATATCGGGGATACGATTCCTTCGTTTATCCTCCATCTGGCGGCATTTGTTCCGATGTTCCTGTTCTTCGTATTCTGCTATTATGTCATTCCGAATACTTATATCCGGGTCAGCAGTACTCTGGTGCCTTCATTCCTGGCGGGTATCTGCATGACAGCCTTGCAGTATGGCTACATCTATCTGCAGGTATTTCTTTCCAGCTATAATGTCATCTACGGTTCGCTGGCAGCCATTCCGCTTTTTCTGTTGTGGCTTCAGATATCCTGGGCTATCGTGGTCTTTGGCGCTTTGCTCTGTCATACCAATCAGAACATCCATTATTACGATGGCGATCTCAGTTACGACCATCTGAAGCTGTCACAGCGCATCCGGGTTTGTGGCATGGTGATGCATTTGGTATGCAAGCGCTTCAATGATGGTGAACAGGCTTATACGCCTAAGGAGATTCATGACTTGACGGAGATTCCGCAGCAGATAGTCAATCAGGCTGTAAGAGAACTCTTGCAGGCGAAGTTGCTGGTAGAGATTCGGAGTGAGAAGAAAGGCTGTTTTGAAGAATCGGTCATCCTGCATCCGATAGAGAAGATAGATCATCTAACATACGGAACAATGATAGAGCGACTCTTCAACTATGGCGAAGATATTGCCGGACTGGGAGAGCTGGAAAGCGACTGGGTATTGTGGAAGAATATCGATGTCGTTAATCTGGACTTTGTGGAGAATGGCAAGAAAATAGCTTTCATCTAGAAAAATATTCAAATTATTATAAACCTTTAAAACCATTAGAGTATGAGAAAATTTATTTCATTGGCAGTTGTTGCTCTCTTGGCTTCTTCCATGTCGGCACAAACCATTGCCAACATGAAAGACCTGAATGCCGAGAAGAAATCTGCAGCTATTAATCTAAAGTTGACCGGAACCTTGACAACTACGAAAAATTCAGATTTCCGCCAGCTTCGTGATCTCTGCTGGCAGTTGAGAAATCTGGACCTGAGCGAGGCAACCTGTCCTGTTCTTCCTAAGAATGCATTCCATTCCCGTCATCATCTGCAGCATATCATCTTGCCAAATCAGTTGCAGGAGATAGGTACTCAGGCTTTCTTTGCCTGCGATAACCTGCAGGAAGTGGTGATTCCCAAGTCTGTAACGAAGGTGGGGGCTGCAGCCTTTTCCGGTTGCAAGTCTCTGAAAAACATCACAATCGAAGGCACACCGGAGATAGGAGAGTTCTCTTTTGCCAATCTTGAGGGTGTACAGGTCATCAGGGTAAATTCCCATATTCCACCAAAGGCTGCTGCTACGGCTTTTTCGGGCGTGAACATGCGAGGCGTGAAACTGGTCATGCCAAGAGGCAGCGAGAAGGCTTACCGCAAGGCACAAGGCTGGAAGGCTTTCTTCGGAGAAGTGAAACAGGCTAGGGAAGTATGCAATCCTGAAGCTTGCCTGATTCCTGTACCGATGGATCTGAAGGTGAAGGCAAAGGCTGCACCGTTGCAGGTGACGGGAAACTGGAAGATTGTGGCAGATGAAGGTCTGGCTAATGAGCGTGAACATGCTGACAGAATCCTCAAGGAGAGAAATGCTCAGCAGAAGGGAGCACAGCTGACGATGACCCTTGCCATTGATCCTACTCTTACCGATGCTGAGGCTTATACTCTGGAAGTACAGCAGAAGGGCGTGGTCATCAAGGGAAAGACTGCAGCTGGTGTCTTCTACGGATTGATGACTTTCGACCAGTTGCTTCGTGGCAATGCATCTAAGGTGGGTTGCGATGCTATCCCACAGCTGGCTTTGAAAGACCAGCCACGCACTCATGTAAGAGAGTTGATGGTGGACCCTTGCCGTATCTTTATCCCATACGAAGAGTTGAAGGCTTTCGTTCCTGAGATGGCTCGCTATAAGCTCAATATGCTTCATCTTCATTTGGTGGATGATCAGGCATGGACTATCGAAATCAAGAAATATCCTCGTCTTACCGCTGAGGCTAGCAGCCGATGGGGTATGGACGATATGCTGATGCCTATCAAGGGATATTATACACAGGAGCAGATGCGCGACTTTGTAGCATATTGTGCCAAGTATCATATCCAGGTGGTACCTGAGATTGAGATGCCGGGTCATGAGGTGGCTGCTATCAGCGTATATCCGGAATTGACCTGCCAGGGAGTAAGAAAGCCTATCCGTACTACTTGCGGTGTATCTGACGAATTGCTTTGTGCCGGTAATGAATTCACTTACGAGTTTCTTGGAAATGTATTCAAGGAGCTTGCCGATGTCTTTCCTTCTGAATACATTCATCTGGGTGGTGACGAGGCTGGTAATCCTGCCCTCGATTGCTGGACCAACTGTCCTAAGTGTCAGGCATTGAAGAAGAAACTCGGTATTACTACTACCGACCGTTCAGAGAACTGGAAGCTGCAGGGCTATCTCTTCGACCGTGTGATAGATCTTCTTCGTACCCAATATCATAAGACTCCGATGTTCTGGTATGAGACCGATTTCAAGAAGATTCAGCCAGGTTGCGTTACCTTTGCATGGCGTGCAGGTCTCACCAAGGAAGCATTGGTGGCAGCGGTGGAGAACAATGCCCGCATCTTGCTTTGCCCAGGTGAACATTGCTATTTCGACTATCCGATGGCCAAGGGCGACATGCCTGAGGTAAACTGGGGAATGCCGGTTACTTCCTTGAAGGCAGCCTACGATCTTGATCCTGCATGGGGAATGGGAGAGGAGTTTGAAAAGAACAACCTCTTTGGTGTAGCCGGAACCTTGTGGAGTGAGTGTATCAATTCTCCTGAGCGCATCTTTTATCAGGCTTATCCACGTGCATTGGCTTTGGCAGAAGCCGGATGGAGTCTTCAGAAGAATCGCTCCTGGGAAGGATTCCTCACCCGATTGAAGCCTACGGCAAAGGATATGATGCGAAGAGGCATCACCTTCTCTATGGAATGGTAAACATCCAGGAAAGAATCAGACGATTATCAGATTGATACCATATAATAAAAGAAAAAGCGTGTAAGTATTGCTACTCACACGCTTTTTTTATTATTATAAACGTAATTACTTCGTTTGCTTTCTCTTAAGAATGCTGTTGCATTCGGGGGTGAATCCCTTATGCGCAAGCACAACCACGGCTTCTGTTCAAAGCCTCGCCATACATTTCCATAGCGTTCATGTAATCTGCAAGAATAGCCTTCAAGGCCTTCTTGATGTTCTTAAACATTGTTTTCATAATCGTTATCCTTTCTTTTTTAAATTAATACTGTGGCATTGCTGCCAATCTTTCTTTTTACCTGAAGTGGCCTTATCTAAGACCCTTCTCAATCTTGTTGTTAACATGTACAGCCTGAGCAATCATGATTGCTACTACTGCGAGAATCATTACTGTTGTCATCATAATTTGTTTCCTTTCGTTCTTTAATGGAGCCTCGTTTCCGGGTCTCCTTTTTTACATTATCCTTATTACAATCTCTCTTTTGCTGGTGCAAAGGTAGTGCCTTTTTTTTGAATTCCTGCCACAAAGTCGTGACAAAATGATGAAAGAAGGGCATTTTTTGACGCATATCAAGCAGCATGGTCTGATGCCTTGATGTACGTCAAGGGGATTTGGCTTGTCATGCCAAATATGTCAGTCTTGTCCGGGTACTTGCTATACTATGATACCAGTGTCAGCAAGTTGAGAACTCTTAGTGGGGCAATTTTTTGCCATCCCAAGGCACATATTATTACTACGTCATGTATTTATTTATGTCAGTGGAAGAAATGGCTATTATACAGAAGTATACGGCGTTTTGGTGAAGGGTAAAAAACGTTTTGCCTTTCAAAAAATAGTTCCCTCATAAAAAATAAAAATATGTCGGAATTTGCATCTCGTGATTTTTTCGGGCTATTCCTTTGCTCGTATCATTATTTTTTGTATCTTTGCCGAAAGAATTTAAAAAGGCAGCAATATGAAATATCCTATCGGCATACAGAGTTTCGAACAAATCATAGAAGATGGCTATGTTTATCTCGATAAGACGGGCTTGGTCTATGATTTGGTTCATAATGGAACAATTTACTTTCTGTGTCGTCCACGACGATTTGGAAAGTCGTTGCTCGTATCTACTTTGAAATGCTATTTCGAGGGTAAGAAGGAGTTGTTCAAGGGGCTTGCCATCGACAAGTTGGAGAAGGAATGGAAGCAATATCCTGTGTTTCATCTCGACTTCAATGGTAATAACTTTACTAATCCTGGAGAACTTGAGGTCATATTAGAAAACTTTGTTGCATCGCAAGAGATGATATATGGTAAAAGTCCTTTCAGGGATTCCTTAGGAGGTCGTTTTGAATATGTATTGAAAGCTGCTCATGAGAAAACAGGACTTCGTGCCGTGGTTTTAATTGATGAGTATGATAAGCCAATATTGGATGTGCTTGATACACAAATCAAAACATCAATAAAGGGTGAAGAACGGTTGTTGGAAGATTGGAATCGTGATGTTTTGAAAGGTTTCTATAGTGTCTTCAAGGCTGCCGATGCTAATCTGCAGTTTGTCTTGCTCACGGGTGTCACCAAGTTCTCACAAGTAAGCGTGTTCAGTGGTTTCAATCAGCCTAACGACATCAGTATGGACGAGCATTACGAGGCTCTTTGTGGTATTACGGAAGAGGAATTGTATTCCACTTTCGAGGAACAGATCAAGGCGATGGCTGTGAGATATAAGACCACAGAGGAAGGAATGAAATACAAACTGAAGAGGAAGTTTGATGGTTATCACTTCAGTCCTAATATGCTTGATATCTATAATCCTTTCAGTATCTTGAATGCGCTGAGCAAGAAGATTCTGGCAGATTATTGGTTCCGCACCGGTTCGCCAACCTATCTTGTTCGCTTGTTGTCTCATTTTGATGAGAACATCAATGAGATGGTCAACAGGTTTTATCCTACGAGTAGTTTTATCGACTACAAGGCAGATGTGGAAGCACCGTTGCCAATGATTTATCAGAGCGGTTATCTCACCATTAAAGATTGGAATATGGATACCGATTCCTATCTCCTGGATTTTCCGAATGATGAGGTGCGAAGCGGATTCTTGACGCTGGTCAAAGCAGCAAAGCGAAGGTAGGGTAGATTGTGTGGTAGAGACGTCGAACTATATCTACATCTTCGAATTCAAGCGTGATGGTTCGGCAGAGGAAGCCCTGAAGCAGATAGAGGATATGGGCTACGCCAGGGAATATGCTGCAGATGGCAGAAAGATTTATCAGATAGGCTGCAACTTCTCATCGAAGACGGGAACCATTGATGGGTGGAAGGTGGAATAGGTTATCGCAAACGAATACTGCCTTTGTGTAATATTGCACTCTGAAAATATAAAAATAGATAAAGAAGGAGATGGATTATGTCAAAAAAGAAGATTTTCAGATGCCAGGAATGTGGGTACGAGACCGTAATATATGAGGGACGTGGTTTCATGGGGCAGCATATTGAAGCCATGTCTTGTGCAGACTGCAGGAACATAGTACCTCTTGTGGTGGGTGGAGTGATAGGTGATGCTGCACCTAGCTTCAATTCTCTAGTGGGAAGACTCTGTCTAAGATGCGGTTCTGACAGGATTCACAAGTGGGATATGCATACATGCCCCAAATGCGGGGGCAGGATGCTGCCTTCTGGCGAAGAAGAGTTCTGGACATAGTATTTTAAACCTGTTTTTCAATCCAAGCCATCATACGGAGTTGGTACGGAGAGGGTACGGAGTTGGTACGGAGCGGGTCTAGCTATGATGTATTGTGGGGGAGATTTGGAAAATCTAAAGTAGTACATGATGGAAAAGATTATTGTTGACGTTGCGTGGTGCGACAGGAATTTTGGCGGTTCTCTTGGTAGTAATGTACCAGGAGCGGTGGTTTTTACAGCACCAACCTTTGAAGCTTTGCAAAAGGAGGCAAAGGAAAGTCTGGTGTTTCATATAGAAGGCCTTATGGAAAATGGGGAAGATGTTCCCGAATGGCTGAAGAATGGGGATTATGAGTTTGAGTATACTATTATAAGATAAGATTAGTTGTGTGTCTGATTTAGCAAAGAGGGTGTGTCATAAGTAAATGATTCACCCTTTTTTGTTTGTTGGAATGTTACTGATATTTTGTTGGAAAACATAGTATAAGTTGTTAGAAAAGATAGTATGTGTTTTTGAGTTAGTTAGTATCTCCGGTCGCACAACAGCTGTTGTGCGCTTGCATAGCAGCTGATATGCGCTTGCACAACAGGTGATGTGCATGCGTAGGTCAACTGTTATGCACCAACTGTAATTTAGACTTATGACGCCTCCTCTTTGTCATTTGGTACATTGAGAACGGCATTTCATACAAGGTAGGTTTAGATATTTGGCTGATAGAAATAATCTTCTTACTTTTGCGCTCGTAATCGGGAAGCGATGGAAAAGAAAAAATCGTGGAACGAGGAACATGAAGTATAACCCTTTTAATATATAATAAGGTATGAAGAAGGTAATGTTGATTTTAGCCATGATGCTAAGTGTAATGAGTGTAAATGCTCAGTTTGTAGAGTATAAGCCAGTATATACAAATCCACCTGCCCAGCAATATTCTGTGCCATCATTTGGCTTGGAGATGCCGCAGATGCCTCAGCCTACGGAGGAATATACTGATGTTGGTGCTTATTATATTAAGAACAATCAAGTTGTGAGAGTCAAGATTCGTGTGAGAGAAACGTATAGTGGTGGACGCAGATCATTGACAGTTGTTGGTTATTATGGTGGTCCTTTGGATAGTTTGTTGAGAACACATGCACTCGTTAGCAAGGTGGTTAGAAACCTAGACGGAGAGGTTGTAGCCAATAATTTTGAGTGGAAGGCGAACACGGCGCCTTTCGGTAAAGTGTACTTTAATTTGTAAAGCCGTTTAAGGATATAGGCATTGAGGTTGTCATGGATTGAAATGTGGAAGCATTATCTTTTTCAGCAGTGGCAAACTTCAATGCCTTTTTGGTGGAAATTTCATAAAAGTAAGCCTGTTGGAAGAAATAATAGAGGAAAAGTTTGGCGGTATTAAAAAGATTTCTTACTTTTGCAATAGAGTTATGAGTGAACGGAAATGAACGGGCACGATGAAGGCTCTAGTGAATGAGCGTATTGAACGTTATCTTGCGATAGAAATGTGGAAGTTTCAAAGTCTGCTAACGATAAATAGGCAATGATGCTCACGTCTAAGGATTATTGTATCTTTTTCTCTATGGAAGAAGATGTTAATATACTCTATGGCGTGGGCTATTGCATTATTACTTGCTGACGGGTCCTTCCACAACCTCTATCCGGTAATAAGCAATAGTCCCACGCTTTTTCATTGAAAACTTAATGACCGATAGCTACTTCTGGGAACAAGTCAGCGATGTAAATGGTAAATATGGATAGTCAATTTATCGTATTCAATACAAAGACGGAACTCTTAAGATTAGATGTTTCCAAAATTGTTTATTTCGAAGGAGATGGCAATTATACACAGATTGTTACTATTAACAAACTGAAGGCTGTTGTTTGTCTGAATTTGACTCAGATGGAGAAGTACTTGGCAGAGCATCTTGTAGATTGCAAGAGTATTTTTATGCGAGTGGGTAAGCGCTTTATCATCAACACTGGCTACATCTATCAGGTCAATACGCAAAAGCAACAGTTGATATTATCCGATTATGAGCATTTTGCTTTTGCTTTAGGTATTTCTAAGGAAGCCTTGAAGCAAATGAAGGATTTACTCATAACTAAAAAATAAACTAATCAAGCAAAGAATTTTATGGAATTAATCATTGGACGTGATGCTGCTACATCTCAATTGAGAATAACAATGGGACAACAATCCGAGACTTTTGGGGTTGCTGGAAGTGTTCCTATGACTGTGAGCCGTCAACACTGTAGTTTGACCATTAATCCAGATGGTTCTTATAGAATTACGAATCTAAAACCTCAGAACGTTACTTTTGTCAATGGAGTGGAAATAATGGCAAAGACTATCATGGAAAAGGATAAAATAGAACTTGGTCCAAGCAAATTTTTGGTTAGTTGGGATTGGATAAAGAGTTTTGTTCCTCAAATGGTAGATTTTCGTCCATTGCAGCGTGTTTGGGAAGAATATGATGAGCATAAACTTGATCAGCAAATTGCTGACCGCAAGTTTAATTCTCTTCGTGGCATTACTGGTTTGATTACCATGGGAGCCATCGCTTTGAGTATCATTTTCCCAGAATTTAGAGAGACTCCTCTTTATATAGGTTTGTATCTCTTAGGTATTTTGATTTCTGTAGGCTTTACTGTAAAAGCATATAAGGATTCTTCTAAGGGACCGTTAAGGCAGAAGCAGTTAACTGAAGAGTTTCAGCAGCATTATGTGTGTCCTCATTGTCATCACTTCCTGGGCTTTCTGTCTTATGGAGTTTTAATGCAGAATGAGGCTTGTCCTTATTGCAAGGCTAAAATTAAAAAGTGATTTTGTACAATAGAAGATAGGTTTTGTGTAATGAGTACAGAATTAGCACCTATCTATTTATTATTTCACTATATTTGCACCAGTTATAATTTTAAAAGTATGATTATGGCACAGAATGAAGAAACATTGTATTTCGATAATACACATCCTGAAGTAAGACAGGAAAGTAAAGATAAAACTAAGAACGCTGCTGATAAAGCAACTTGGAAGAAAGTAGTGGTAGGTGGTGCTGCTGGTATTTTGTTAGGTGCAAGTGCTATGTATGCCACAGATGCCTTTGCAGCAAATACAGAAGAAACTCCCGATACAAAACCGGAAGGGGAGAATCCATCGCAAGATGCTGCTGCAGCTAATGATAATGCCTCTATCAAGGTAGCTGAGAGTCATGATGAGCAGAGCTTTAAGGAGGCTTTTGATGCCGCTAGAGCCGAAATTGGTCCTGGTGGCGCTTTCCATTGGCATGGTAATATCTATAGTACTTATACCGAGGACGAGTGGAACAACATGACAGATGCAGAAAAGAACGACTATGCTCAGGCTGTAAAGCCAGAAGTACGTGCAGAAGAAATGAATGCTGCTCCTCATCAAACTGAAGATGTTGCTGTGGTATCTCATTCTTCTCATGCAGACCAGGATGTATCTGTTGCTCACAATGATGCAAATTTGCATCAGGCAAGTGATGTGCAGGTGGCTGATGACCAAAATGCAGATGTTCATTTGGTTAATGCGGGTGAAGTTCAGCTTGCTGATGGCTCCATGGCTACAGTGGGTGTTTTCGACGTGGATGGTCAGGAAGTGAGTGTGGTAGATTTTGATCAGGATGGAAATCCTGATGTTGCGATTTGTGATGCCAATGGCAATGGAAGTATTGACGTTGGTGAAGCAATTGATTTGCATACAGGACAAGTGATTACCCCAAGTGGTAGTGATTTCGCTGATGCCGGAGTTGATGATTCTGCTGATCCAAATCTCCAAACAGCATCCTTGGAGAATCCTGATGTTGCTCCTGATATGCCAGACTATATGTCTGATGCTGATATTCAGATGGCATAAACATTGATTAAAATAGATGGTGGCCATGGAAAGTAAAAGAATCAAATGTCCGAGTTGCGGTGTATTGCTTGACGTGAGAAATTCTCAAAACGAAGCTGTAAAGATGATTACTTGTCCTCAATGTAAAGCTCAGCTGAGAGTGATGTTCTCACAGCAACATGCTGCAACTCCGCAATCTTCTGGGGAAACAGAATATGTTGGTAACAGCAATGGTGAGACTCAGTATGTGAATCGAGATAATGGAGAAACTCGTTACGTGGGGTATTCCTCTTCTCCTTCTCAATCTGATGAAACAATCCTTGCAGGCAAGAAAGAAGAGGTTACTCCTGGTTATTTGCTCTATGGTGGTCAGAAGTATCCGTTAGGGTTCGGCAATAATGTGATAGGTCGCAAGGCTACTACTTCTCAGGCAACTGTACAGATAGCTACTGATGATAGATATATGAGTCGTCAGCATCTTGTCATCCAGGTAATTAAGGCTTCTACGGACAAGGTTCGGGTGGTGGTGTCTAACTACCATAATAAAAATGCCAGTTATGTGAATGGACAATTATTGAACGAGGGTGACCAGCTCATATTGTCAGAAGGAAGTATCATCAAGATGGGTAACACAACCGTTGTTTATCATCAAAAATAAAGCTAACAATGAGAATCAAGATATATCAGCCTTTAGCTATCCATGAGTTGGGTAAAAGGGCGAACCAGGAAGATAGCATCTATCCAATAGAGGGCAAAGCAACGGAGAATGACCGTTTGTTTTTGCTCTGTGATGGTATGGGTGGACATGAGCATGGCGAGGTGGCAAGCCAAAGTATTTGCAAAAGTCTTTCTTCGTTTTTATTGCAGCATGCAGTTGCTTCCGAAGGCTTGGAAGATAAGTTGCTATCTGATGCTTTGGCGTATGCCTACGAAGAACTGGATAAACTGGCTATTGCGGGAGATTCCCGTCAGATGGGAACAACTTTAACTTTGCTGTATTTTCACAGTAATGGATGTACGGCAGCCCACATTGGAGATAGTAGAATATACCATCTCCGCCCATCTTCGCATACCATATTATATAAGAGTCGTGACCATTCCCTGGTGTATGATCTTTATCAGACTGGTGAGTTGACCTATGAGGAGATGAAGACATTTCCACAGAAAAATGTCATCACCCGTGCGATGATAGCTGGAGACAGAAATCATCCAAAACCTGATGTTATCCATATTTCAGATATTCAGCCAGGTGATTACTTCTATATTTGTTCTGACGGCATGTTGGAACAGATGGAGGATGGGGAACTGTTGGATGTCTTCTCTGCGAATGTTCGTGGTGAAGAGAAGCGACAGATGCTGATTTCAGAAACCTCAGATAATAAAGATAATCATTCTGCTTATATTGTACATATCAAAGAGGTGAATCATGAAGAGGCTGATGTGAGCCTTGTGAATGAAGAGCCTACGGCGAAATGCAATGCTTTGAATATCAAGCCTGTTGTGGAAGAGGTGAGCACTTCTCTTGATGTTGAAATCGTTAAGCCTGCTGGTACACCACCGCCTGTTCCTGATAGTGTGATTGTTGCGATGGAGAATAAGCAGAAAAGAAAGAAATTCCTGTTTGTTGCTTTCATGGCAATAGTGGTGTTGGCTGTTGTAGGAATGTTTGGATATGGCTACTATAGCAAGCATCAAGCAGAGGCTGCTTTGCTTGATTCTCTTCATGAAGATTCTATGATGACCGTGAAAGAGTTTAATAGCCAGCAAGAGTCAAAGACAGATACAACAAAACCAGATTCAATAAAGTAAGATACAATAAAAAATGGACGAACTAAATAATCAAAATATGCTCCAAGTAGGAACCATCCTACACGGAACTTACAAGATAGAAAGCTACTTATCATCTGGTGGTTTCGGCAACACCTATTTAGCAAAGAACATTGAGTTTGATGAGACTTATGCCATCAAAGAGTTCTTTGTAAAAGGAGTGTGCCAGCGTGATGGTAATAGCACTACCATTAGTGTAAGTAATGCCGAGAATACCAATAGCTTTGAGCAACAGCGAGAGAAGTTCAAGAAAGAAGCTCGCCGTCTCCGTAGTCTCAACAATCCTCATATTGTCAAGGTCTATGACCTTTTCGAGGAGAATGGTACTGCATATTATGTGATGGATTATGTGGATGGAGAAAATCTATCTGCACGTTTGAAGCGTACCAATGCACCTTTGGCAGAGTCTGAGGTTCGCAATTACTTGAATCAGATATTGGATGGACTTGAGGCAATCCATGACGAAGGTATGTTCCATCTTGACATCAAGCCTGCCAATATTATGGTGGATAGTCATGATGTGGTCAAGTTGATAGACTTTGGTGCAAGTAAGCAGCAGAGTACGGTAGGTGGTGCTACGATGAGCACTGGCATCAGTTATACGAACGGCTATGCCCCTAGTGAGCAAATGGCGCAGAGCTATGATAAGTTTGGACCATGGACAGACTTCTATGCTCTTGGTGCTACTATGTATAAGTTACTTACCAATCAAGACCCACCATCAGTTTCTGACCTTTCTGAAGATGAGACAGAGGACAAGCATCTTGCCCTCCCAATGCCCAATGTCTCTGAGGAAATGAAGAAATTGGTGGTTTGGATGATGCAAGTGAATAGATTGAAGAGACCGAAGAATGTTGGGGAGATAAGACGTATCTCGCAACAGGCTTCTGCTGCAACTTCTAACATTGAAGATACAAAAGCGTTTAGTCCTCATCAATCTTATGCTAATCCTGGTAATGATGATGAAGAGACAGTGTGGGCTGATAAGGCTGAAAAAGTAGAAACAGAGGTCAATGAACAAGAAAAGTGTAATGAAAAAGAACAAACGAATTCTTCTAATAGTCATATCTATTTAAAACTTATGGCTTGTTTAGTAATAGCGTTGCTTGTTATTTTAGCAATATTATTCTTACCTCAATCTGCTCGTACAGCAGCAAATACCAATGTCGCTAGTACTGATTCAGACTCTGCTTATTTTGTTGGAGAAGCAACTGCTGATTCAGATGGAGTTTATGTGGAGAATAAGGAAGAGGTATTCTTTAATCAAACGGTAAAATATACAGGAACAGTACTGACAAATCCTGATCCCGGTAGATTTTATCCATGTGATGATAATGGTGAACTTACCTTTAGTGATGGTAGAAAGTATAAGGGACCTTTTAATCGTGGTAGGATGGAAGGTGATAATGCAACTTTCATTTATCCAAATGGTGATATATACACAGGTTCTTTCTATGATAACCATTTTTCGAAAGGTACATATACTGTAAAGACAACAGGTGAACAGTTTATCGGTACATTTGATAGTAATGGTCAACCAAAGAAAGGTGCTTGGTATGATAAAAAAGGTAATTTTTTACAGAATGTTTAAATGTTAGCAATGAGATATTTATTTACGATAATAATATTGTTTTCTTTTTCTCCTTGTTATTGTCAGCAAACGACAATAACGAGGAAAACTAATCCTATAACAATGGTACGTAAAAGGCCTACAACCAAATTCACTTCTAATATTAATTTGAGGGAGGCTGTCTTTTCTGTGGTAGCTGAGAATGAAAATGGAGTTCCTTTTTCACATGGTACAGGCTTTTTCTTGTCTTCATCAGGAGTAGGAGTAACTAATTTCCATGTTCTGCAAGGTGCAGTAAAGGGATATGTTCAAACTTCTAAAGGTGAACAATTCGAAATAAGTCAGGTTCTTGATTATAACCCAAAGCTTGATTTGGTGAAATTTAAGGTAAATGTAAAAAATAAAGTGCGACCATTGAAACTTGCTGTTAAGAATATTGAGCAAGGTAGTGCTGTCTTTAGTTTTGGAATGCCAAAACAATATAGAACAAATAATACAGTGCAAACTGGGTTGTTTCTACAAAGGATTAAGTTGCAAGGTTATGGCGATGTATTGCAAACGACATTGCCAATAGAGAAATATTCTTCAGGCTTACCTGTGGTTATTGGTACAGGAGAAGTCGTTGGACTCCTTACAGACAAGATAAATGGTAGTTTAAATGTTTCTTATGCTATAAGTGTAAGCAATATCAAAGCGTTAAGTAGAAGTCTTGATCTACCAATAAGCGAAATGGTTACAAATCCAATGGAAACTGCAGATGTAAAAAAGGCTTATTCTTATGGTGAAGGTGGGGAATATTATAAAGCGGTAAAAATGTTGAGTAATGTATTGTCGGTAAATCCAACTAATCATCTTGCATTATATTATCGTGGCGTTTTTCAATGTCGCGGAGAACTTGACGTAGAAGCAGGCTTAGCTGATTTAGCTAATGCTTGTAAAATGGTAAATTATGGTAACTATGAGTATAATATGCACTATTCTGCATTTTTAAGGAACCAATTCTTGATAAATACTGATATGAATGTAGAGGATAGGTCTGTGTTAGAACAAATTGTGTTTGTTTTGAAGAAGTGCATAGAAATAGATTCGAATAGAAATGGTGCTTATGCTCAGCTGGCGTATATTTTGTCTGAGTATTATAAAAATGTTCCAGAACGCCTAAGGGAAGCTCTGGATTATTCTAATCATGCTATAGAATTGGATGGTACAGATCCTGTGAGCTATATTGAAAGAGCTGAAATCAAACGGCATCTTCACGATGTTGGAGGAGCTATACTAGATTGTGAAAGTGCAATAGAATTGGCACCGAACTATTATAGATCATATTTTATAAGAGGTGACATCAAATTCTTTGATTTGCGTTCGTTTAATGAGGGGTTGATGGATATAAATAAAGCATTGTCTTTGGTTCCCCAGAATCGTCATAACGAAAAAGCTGATATATTGGGCTTGCGAGGTATGGCAAAGGCAAGTAAGGCGTTAGTAGAACGACCTTATGATTTGAAATTAGTGTTAGCTGATGCTGTAAAAGATTTGGATGAAGCGTATTCTCTTTATCCACGTCCTTTGTTTATAGAACGGAAAAATGAAATATTAAGTGAATTAAATAAATAAAATTATGAAGAAGCAATTTCTTTTGAAAGGATTATTGGTGATTCTTATGTCTGTTTTTACGATTGGAGGTATGGCGCAAAATAGTAAGAAGGTACTCTTGCCTATATTTGATGTAGGTGAAGTTAGTACGTTGCAGCCTTCTAATAATGGCAAGGTTCTTGTCATTCCTGCATTTTTGAGTGTAAGACGTAATCAAATTCAAATGTTAGATGTTGAACATCAACAAATTGATATGAGTGTATTATTTGTGTTGGAGCATGTGGCTGGTAATAGTCTACGTTGGTTCATTATAAATGCAGAGACGAAGAAAGTTTTGTCGTGTGCATCACTTAGTGGAATGAGTGTACAAAAGAATGGTGATAATACTATTTATACTTTTTCTGCTTTGTATGATAACCTCTTGGGACACCAAAATTGGAATTCTATGTTGTCATTAATGGCAAGGCAAAATGAGACTCTTAACCTAAATGCTGTAAGCATAATTATGGGATTGGATGACAATTTAGTCTTAGAGTTGGTGGGAGTTATAGGTAATGATTCTACTCTTGCAGGCATTGTTGGTAAGTAGATGTAATGTATATACAGAGAATGTAAAATATTATAAAACGGCTAATCCATTTTCCTGCCAATTGAAGTGTTTAATTTGGAGGTTGAAAAGTGAGGCAAGTGCGGACTCTTCTTTAATTTGTTTAATGATTTAAACTAATATGTTATGACCTAGAAAAGGTTATAGCTTACTAAAGACGCTGTAAAGGTGGTCGTTAGTTTATTTTGCAATTTTTATTTGGACCCACTAGTTGGACACGATGTTGAATATTGTTTAAATATACTAATAGACTATATCTTTACAGGCTTTAGTAAGTAAAAAAAGAGAATCACTATTTGCGTACATCGGATATGATGAGTATGAGAGATTCGCACGGCTTATATTAAATCGTAGTTCAAATCGCAAATAGGCAGATTCTCTAAAACGTTTCAATAATGAATAAAAGGGAAAAATATGAAGATTGAAATGAAAAAGATAGTTCTTGTTTTGTTTGTGCTTTGTGCTTTTGAAGCACATGCACAATCATTGGGAGGAGAGATTGTGCGTAAAAAAGAAAAGCCTACTTTGCGTTCTGCTTGGAGTTCAACTTTTGCTGATAATCATACAAAAGTTGTATATAAGCGAGTTGATAAGCATTTGAAGGTTACTAATGTGGATTATAATATGTATAGTGAGGCATTGAAAGTTGAAGCAGATAAAGGCAATGCCAGTGCTCAGTATGCACTCTCAAAGGTTTATGCTCAAGGGTTGGGAGTTGATGTTGATGAGAAGAATGCTCAGTTTTATCTGAAGAAAGCTTTAGAAAGCAAATATCCTGCAGCTCAATATACATGGGGTAGACTTCTTCAGATGGGAGTTGATGGTGTTGTACAAAATACCGAAGAAGGGCATAGGTACCTTCAAATGGCTGCTGCTAATGAGTGCAAGGATGCTTATTACTATTTGGCGTATGATTATTATAATGGAATTGGAACTACAATAGATTATCAAAAATCTAGAATGTTTTTTGAAAAAAGTGCGAATGAAAATAACTCTTACGCTCTTTATTGGCTTGGAGCAATTTATGATATTGGGCAAGGAATAGTAATGAATCCTTCAAAAGCTTTTGAATATTTCATGCGTAGTGCAATGTTGAGAAATGCTGATGCACAAGCTGCTGTTGGTAAGTTCTATTTGTATGGTAGAGGTGTAGCTAAAAATGACGAGAAAGCATTTGAATGGTTTACGCAATCTGCAAATAATGGTTCATTGGAAGGTAATCATTGGTTAGCCGTTTGTTACAATGAGGGATTGGGGGTTGAACGGAATCCTAAAGAAGCATTTAAGCGATATACTTTGTCTGCAGAACAAGGATTCGCAGAATCACAAGTTCGCCTTGGCATACATTATATGTGTGGTGATGATGTTGCACCTAAAGATGTAAAGAAGGCTATAGGGTACTTTATTAGTTCTGCTAACCAAGGTAATGCCTTGGCTCAATACTGTCTTGGTGAAAGTTTTCTCGATGGTTCTGTAGGGGAGGTTGATAAATATAAAGCAAAAGTATGGTTTCAAAAGGCTGCTGCGCAAGGTGAGCAACATGCAATAGAGGCTTTGAATAATTTAAAATAATTTTAATATGAAACGTTTAATATCTGTTTTTATTTTATTTTTTTGTGTTGGATTTGTTCTCGCACAAAAATCCGCAAGTGATGTAGTTGAAGTTTGTCAAATGGAAAAGACGAAAATTCGGACATTTTCTATGAATGGTAAATCTATAAAAGTAGATGTAGAAAAAACGGTGAAAGACTATTATCAAGGTGATGTAAATGGACGTTGGTATGGCATTCCTGTAATTATAGAGTGTGGGGCAAAAGAATATAATATAGCTGAAGCTCAATATTTGTTAGGAATTAGTTATATGGAAGGAATAGATCGTAATAAAAATATAGATGAGGGGATGAAGTGGCTGAAAAAAGCAGCTGATCAATTCCTTCCTGAGGCAATGGGAGAGTTTGGATCTTATTGCTCAGATTTTGGAAAAAAGGAATTAGCAGAAAAGTATCTGTTGTTAGCAGCTAAAGTTCCAAGTAATTGGGCTTATTACAATTTAGGTCATTTGTATAGTGAAAGTGGAAAATTAGATTTGGCAGAAAAGTATTATAGACTTGCTATAGACAATGGACCAAAAGGACAAGCAAAAGCCATTCACAATCTAAATATTCTTTTAGTAAATCAATATAGGTACGCAGAAGCAATGCAATTGCTAAAATTGGGTGTTGAGAAATATCACGATTCGTATTGTATGGGAACATTAGGAGTTCTTTTGTATTCTATAGGTTCTTTGTGTAATAATAATCCTAGTCAGCAAGATAAGAATAAAGCTATAGAACTATTTAAGCAGGGTGCATCGTTAGGAGATAAACGGTCTATAGAGATGTTGAATGAAATTAATGGAAAATGATGAGAAAGATATTTTTTTTGTTTTTGCTTGTTTCAATGGCTCTCTCGATAAAGGCTCAAATACAGCCTTTGTCGAGACAACCAGCAATGCGTCCCATAGAACCTCCTCGGGTGCAGGAAAGATTTACTCAAACATGGGGGAAAAGGGTAACTGTAAAATACACGGCAGGAATAGACTATAATGTTTATAGCCAAGAATTAATGAATGCTGCAATTAAGCAGGGAGATGCCAAGGCGCAGTTTGCATTAGGTTATCTTTACTATTATGGACAGACTGTACCCCAAAGTTTTTCTTTGGCGGCAAAATACTTAAAGATGGCTGCAGACAAAGGCTTAGCAGAGGCTCAATGTAAAATCGGCTTATGTTATGCCGATGGTTTGGGCACAGATAAAAATGAGATGTTTGCATTTAAGTATTTTCAAAAAGCTCATTTGAAAGGAAATGTTGAAGCTACAGTATATTTGGCTTGGTGTTATTTTAATGGGTTTGGCGTAGAACAAAATTGGAGTAAGGCTGCTGCTTTTTATAAACAAGCTGCCGATAAAGGAAATGCTGTTGCTCAATGTGCGATTGGATTTATGTATGACAAAGGAAAAGGTGTAGTCGTTGATAAGAATAAGAGTTTACAATATTTTATGCTTGCCGCGGACAATAATGATGCTGATGCTTTTTATGAACTTGGATACAAATATCATAATGGTGAAAATGTAGAGAAGGATGCGTACAAATCCTTTCGCTATTTTAAAAGGGCTGCTGATTGTGGAAATTCTGATGCTGCTCTTTGGGTTGGAGAGTGTTATAAGGGAGGACGTGGTATAGAGGAGAATCCTCATTTGGCATTTGAATATTTTTTGAAATCTGCTAAAAGTGGAGATGGTATGGGATTATTTGAAGTTGGCTTTTGTTATTATCGGGGAAATGGAATAAAGAAAGATATGCAAGAAGCTGTTCATTATCTAAGCCAAGCTGCTTTAAAGAAAAATGGTCCAGCAATGGCTACTCTTGGTATCATATATTTTCAAGGTGATGGTGTAAGTCAAGATTATAAACTGGCTTATAAGTTGTTTTATGATGCGGCAAATCTATGTGGCATTATGGGCTTTATTGCATATAAATATTTAGGGGCTTGCTATGAATTTGGTCTTGGAACAGAAAAGGATATTGATAAGGCAATCTATTGGTATGAAAAAGATGCAGCGTTGGGATTGCATCAAGATATTATAGAGCATTTAAAGGATTTAAAACAAGAAAGATAATTATGGGTAATGTAGTTTTTATAGAATCAATGCCAGAAGGTTCATATGATTTTTTGGGGATGATGAAATGTGAAATTAAAGATAATCCATTGTATCAAGGGCTGAATGTATGTTTTGAGACTGTTGAAAATAAGAAAGATTTCAAAGAAGTTGTAACTAGTTTGTTGAAGCAGGTTTCAAAAGAGACAACTCTTGTCCTTCACTTGTGTGTACATGGTGATGAAAATGGAATAGCATTTAAAGGGTATGAAGTAAATCAATCTGATGATGATTGTATATTATGGGATGAGTTTATACAAACTGTTAAGCCTTTGAATGAAGCTGTAGATTGTAATTTGATTTTGTTTTTGCAAGCTTGTTTCTCTTCGTCACTAGGGGAAAAACTTTCAAAAACTAAGTTTTGTAAGTGTTTGATAGCAGGAGAAGGACTTGTTCATTCTAAAGAACTGGAACTTCTCTTTCAATTTTATAAGACATATGCAGAGACTATGAATGTTAAGTCTGCATATGATGCAATGATAAATACCAAATATATTGATGTGTATCATAACGGAATTCAAATATCTAGTAGTTATAAGTGTTTTCTAAATGATGTGTCAGTGGAGGAGATGAAAGAATGAGACGATTAGCAATTATAATGTTTTTCTTGTTGTGCATTTCTGCGCTACAAGCAAGAACCTATATCGTATGTGTTGGCATCGCCGATTATCCCGGTCGTCAGAACGACCTTCGGGTAAGTGCGAATGATGCCATGACCATATCGGGCATCTTTACCAAGAATGGTAATGCTACGGTTGATTGTTTTGTCAATTCAGACGTTACAATCAAAAAGGTATGTACTGCAATGCGTAATACATTTGCCAAGGCTTCGCCATCAGATGCTATTATCCTATACTTTAGTGGTCATGGTGTGCCTGGTGGATTGGTGTGTTACGATGGATTTTTGTATTACTCTTCTGTATTGAGCATTATGAGACAGAGTAAAGCTCAGCAGAAAATGATATTCGTGGATGCTTGCTTTGCTGGGAAAATGAGAAATACGAATAAGAGGAGTACTAACTATTCTAAAGAGAATGTGATGTTCTTTCTCTCTTCCCGTTCAACGGAGAAATCCTTAGAAACTCCAAGACAAACAGGTTTCAAGAACAGCCTGTTTACTGTGTTCTTGGAACGTGGCTTGCGAGGTGGTGCTGATACAAACAAGGATAGAGTTATCACGGCTAAGGAAATCTATAATTTCGTACATCAGGGAGTAGTAGAAGCATCAGGGAATCGTCAACATCCCGTAATGTGGGGTAAGTTGAGAGTGTAAACTAAACTGTGTCAAGCTACAATAAAAGTAGTTTAACACAGTTTTTATATTATGGACAACTTAGAAATTGATTACAAGAAAGCAGCTCAGCAGTTGCGTAG
>NZ_JBQKLN010000009.1:0-103061 GCF_052116205.1 Prevotella sp. Sow4_E9_plate
TTCAGAGCAATCTTGCCAGAATTGGTAATTTCATCATGGAGATGCTGGCAGTTTTTCCAGCTACTTCTCCTGCACATGATCTTCTTCTGCGTCTGTTTGAAGAACAGTATGTCGTAATGGACGGAAAGGCTGTACTTCGAGACAAGAAGGAGGTAAAGGCAGACAGTCTTCAGAATCCTAACGATCCTGATGCAACCTATCGTGCCAAGAACGACCAGAAGGTGCAAGGCTATGTGACCAACATCACAGAGACTGTAGAGGAAGGCAAGCCTAACATCATCACTTCCGTTCAGGTTGAAACTGCAGTATTTGCAGACTGCCATTTCCTTCAGGAGGCTGTGGAAAACAGTGAACGTGTCACGGATTCTACGATTGAAGACCTGTATGCAGATGGTGCCTATCAAAGTCCAGACAATCGAGAGTTTGCAAAGAACCACAATGCCATGCAGCTCAAGACTGGCAAGATGCAAGGTGGATGCAGATGGGAACTGATACCACATGACGAGGATGGTCTGACCGTCAGGGAGATTGCTACTGGCAACACCTATGAGGCCGTCAAAGCCGTCACAAAGCAGGGCTCCAGAAAACGTTGGAGAATCCCATGGAACAACAAAACCGGTTGGCGTTACTTTGAAGACAAAGACATTAAAGCCTATCAGCTAAGGAAGCAGATAGAAAGCCTTCCTTTGGAGGAGCAGCATAAACGGAATAACGTTGAAGCAGCCATGTTCCAATACAGTTTTCATACACGTAATGGCAAGACCCGATACAGGGGCTTGCTCAAACATCGTATGCATGCATATAGCAGATGTATGTGGATGAATCTCCGAAGGATGGTAATATTCCAGATTTCAACATTTCAAAGATCGATATTTGCCCTTTTCGGGCCTATCAGAGAAGCTTTCGGCTCTTTCAAAGCGATTTCTCGACAGATATTCACCAGCGGAGCCAATTGCTATGTTTCACTCAGAATGACCACACTGGTCATGCTGGATTCAAAATATGCCCCTTTTTAAAGTGGGCTCATAACTGAACTTTCGCAAGTTTCTTCCCACACGCGGTGACCGTTGGTTCAGAGCGTGTGGGACTAACTTGCAAAACTTGAGAAAAAATATATTATGAAGTATTGGTTTATATTTTGCAAGAGTGACCTCTTGCTGGAGAAGAGAGAAGACGGAACCTATATGATTCCATGTAGTGAGGAATGTCCGATAGAGACAAAGCCTTGGACCCACATCCTCAACATCACTCCGATGGAGGACGGAACGGAGGTGAAAACCTTCACCATTCCGGAACCCGTCACAGACCATCCGAAGTTCGTGATGTGCGGTCTGCGCCCCAGTTTCTATAAGCTCACACCTGAGCTTTATCAGAAGGCAGGCAAGTGCCAGGAACTGAACTACTGGGACATGAACACCCATTTCTGCGGCGTCTGCGGCGCTCCGATGCAGATGACAACCGACATCAGCAAGAAATGCACCCAGTGCGGCAAGCAGGTCTGGCCATCTCTCGCCACCGCCATCATCGTGCTCATCAAGAAGGGCGATCAGGTTCTTCTCGTTCATGCCCGCAACTTCAAGGGCAACTTCGATTCTCTCGTAGCTGGATTCGTAGAGACGGGCGAAAGCCTGGAAGAAGCCGTGCATCGCGAGGTGATGGAAGAGACGGGACTTACCATCCGGAACGTGAAGTATTTCAGTTCCCAGCCATGGCCTTATCCAAGTGGACTGATGGTGGGCTATACGGCAGAATATGTGGATGGAGAAATCCACCTGCAGAAAGAGGAACTCTCTCGCGGCAAGTGGTTTAGCAAGGACAACCTCCCTATCCTTCCTGAGAAATTATCCATTGCCCGCCGCCTGATTGACGCCTGGCTGGAGGGCAAGATTTAATAGTTGAACGCAACAAGAAACTTTTGTTCTGAACAAGAAACAAGAATGCAACAAGAGATGAAAGAGAAACTTTGGAATGCTAACTATGTGAAGGTGATGACGACCAATTTCTTGCTCTACTTCGCCTTCTATCTTCTCACCCCGTTGCTCCCGCTCTATCTGAGTGAGACCTTCGGGACAACGAAGGATGTAATCGGCATTGTACTGAGCGGATATACTGTGGCAGCCCTCATCGTCCGCCCCTTCAGCGGCTATGTGGTAGACGGGTTCTCTCGTAAGAAAGTATTGATGATCTGCCTGGCATCCTTCGCCATCTTCTTTGCAGGATACATTGCTGCCAGCACCATCCTGATGTTTGCCATCTGCCGAACCCTGCATGGCGGACCGTTTGGCGCCGTAACCGTTGCCAACAGTACCTGCGCCATTGATGTCCTGCCTGCCAGCCGCCGCAACGAAGGCATTGGCCTCTACGGACTGAGCAACAATTTCGCCATGGCAATAGCTCCGTCTGTCGGAATCTATCTCCATAATATGGTGGGCAGTTACATGGTGCTGTTCTGGATTGCCTTCATCGTAGCCATCGCTTCGGTGGTGATTGCCGGAACGGTTCATCTGCCGGAGAAGGAGATTGTGAAGAACAAGGAGAAGCTGTCCCTGGACCGATTCTTCCTGACCCGTGCCTGGCTGCTCGCCATCAACATCTGCATGTTTGGTTTCTGCTGGGGTGTTCTGAGCAACTATCTTGCCATCTACAGCAAGGAAGAACTCGGTATTACGGGCGGAACGGGAACCTATTTTGCCATTCTTTCGATGGGCTTGTTCCTCTCCCGCTTGCAGGGTCGTAAGGCACTGAGCAAAGGCAAGTTAACGCAGAATGCAGCCGAAGGAATGCTGATTTCGCTGGTGGGCTTCATCATCTTCGTCTCCATCAAGCATCCAGTAGCCTATTACCTCTCAGCCGCACTCATCGGTCTGGGCAACGGTCATCTCTATCCTGCCTTCCTGAATATGTTTATCAATGTGGCGCGCCACGACCAGCGAGGCACAGCCAACAGCAGTATTCTTACGGGTTGGGATTTGGGATTCGGAATCGGCTGTCTGCTCGGTGGTGTTGTGGCAGAGCATTTCAGCTACAACGGAACCTTCTGGATGGTAGCCATCGAAAATGCCGCAGCCGTCGTTCTGTTCTTTGCCGCCTCTAAAAGCTTTTTCGAGAAGCGGAGAAGAGTAGAATAGAATTTTCAGAAAAAATGTTCCGTGAGAAAACGGAAAAAGAAACAAAAAAATGAGGGTGTGCCATCAACAAGATGATGACACACCCTCAACTGTTTTCCAATGCTGTATTTCAGCTTAGAATGGAAGATCGTCAGCGCTTCCACCTGCTGCAGGAGCTGCTGGCTGAGCTGGAGGGAATGGAGCAGTAGCACCTGCTGCAGGAGCAGCTGCAGGAGCTGGCTGAGCAGGAGCTGCACCCATAGGAGGGAATGCTGAAGCACCAGGCTGCATTCCACCCATTGCGCCAACAGCGTTAGGATCTACGCGCTGCACGTTCCATGCGCGGATACTGTTGAACCAACGACCCTGATACTCGTGAGCATCAATATCGAAGGAAACCAAAATCTCTTCACCACTCTGAATATTGAACTGAGCCATACGGTCTGCGCCAAAAACATCAAAGCACAACTTCTTAGGATATGCTTCGTGAGTTTCGATAACATAAGACTGAGCCTTCCACTCGCCTCTCTGAGAAACGCCGCTTCTTTCTGGTAAAACGGCAATAACCTTTCCTTGTAATTCCATATTAATATTTTAAAGTTTTTATAGATTCAAACGATTCTGACTGCGAAATTACTAAAAATAGTTCTAAAACTCAAACTTTTATCCAATTATTTTTGTGTATGAACAATATTTTTTGTATTTTTGTGCTCAATTAAGCGATTATGCTAAATTAAATAGGTGAATAAGAAAAATAAAAAATTAATTTAAAATAAATACTCATGAGATTTACAGTTTCAAGTTCTGCATTGAGCAACAAGCTCAACATGCTAGCCAAGGTAATCAGCAGCAAGAATTCCTTGCCTATCCTTGATTGTTTCCTTTTCCAGGTAGCAAATGGTGAAATGACAGTTACTGCCAGCGATAGTGACAATATCATCAAGAGCACCATCGAACTGGCAGACAATGACGGCGAAGGCGAATTCTGCGTACCTAACAGAGTTATCCTCGATGCGCTCAAGGAATTGCCTGAGCAGCCTCTCAACTTTGATGTTGACACGGAGACCTTTGCTATCAAAATCGTTTACCAGAACGGTCTTTACAACTTCACCGGTCAGAATGCGGAAGATTACCCTCGCACACAGAGCATGAACGAGGCTTCTCATTTCATAGCCCTTCCTACAAACGTGCTGATTGACAACATCTCACGTTCTCTCTTCGCTACGGCAAACGATGAATTGCGCCCTGTAATGAACGGTATTTATTTCGACCTCACTGCCGATGCTCTCGCCATCGTTGCCAGCGACGGCCATAAGCTGGTGCGCAACAGAAACTACACCATCAAGAGTGAGACTCCAGCTTCTTTCATCCTTCCTAAGAAGCCAGCTTCCCTGCTCAAGGCTATCCTGACAAGAGACAGCGATGACGTGGAAATCAAGTTTGATGACCGCAGTGCCGAAATCCTTTTCGCTGACGGCGAGATGAGATGCAGACTCATTGACGGTCGCTATCCTAACTACAACTCCGTGATTCCTAACAATCCTAACGAGGTAACCGTAGACCGCAGGGCTCTCATCAGCGCCTTGCGCCGCGTAATGCCTTTCGCCAGCGAGAGCAGCCAGCTGGTTCGTTTCAGCATCGAATCAGGCAGAATGGAGGTTTCTTCTGAGGATATGGACTTCTCTACATCAGCCCGCGAGCAGATGTCATGCGAGTATGTGGGTTCGCCAATCAACATCGGTTTCAAGGGCAGCAGCCTGAACGAAGTGCTCAGCAATATCAATAGCGACAACATCATCCTCCAGCTCGCTGACCCTAGCCGTGCCGGAATCATCGTTCCTGCAGAGCAGACTGAAAACGAGGATGTCCTCATGCTCATCATGCCTATGCTCCTGAATGACTAAGGAGCAGTAGGCTTAACTGAATCGTCAGACAAATATTTTTAATAGAAAAATGAAACTCAACTTAAAGAAGCCTTTAATCGTGTTCGACCTTGAAACAACAGGCCTGGACATGGTGAAGGACAGAATCATTCAGATATCATACATCAAGGTAAGTCCGGACGGAACAGAGACAAGAAAGAACCTCTTTGTCAATCCGGAGAAGGAGATTCCTGCAGAGGTCGTAGCCCTCACAGGCATCAGCAACGAAGACGTCAAGGACGCTCCTACCTTCAAGCAGCTGGCTGCCACACTCGACAAGGAGTTTGCCGGCTGCGACTTTGCCGGCTACAATTCCAACCATTTCGATATTCCGATGCTCGCAGAGGAATTCCTCCGTGCCGGAATCGACTTCGACTTCAGCAAGTGCCGCCTCATCGACGCTCAGACCATCTTCATGAAGATGGAGCGCAGAAACCTGGCTGCTGCCTACAAGTTCTTCTGCGGAAGAAAGATGGAAGAAGATTTCGAGGCTCATAGAGCTGACCAGGATACAGAAGCCACCTACCGCGTGCTGATGGCTGAGCTCGACAAATATGCTCCAGGCGTTCAGGACGAACCGGAGCGCGTGCTCAACAACGACATGGACGAGCTGGCTGCCTTCTCCAAGCAGAACGACAATGTAGACTTTGCTGGCCGCATCGTATGGCAGGAAGTGAAGGATGCTGACGGCAATGTAATGACCGATGAGAAGGGCGAGCCTCTGAAGCATGAGGTCTTCAACTTCGGCAAATACAAAGGCTGGGACGTTGGCGAAATCCTGACCCGCGACCCAGGCTACTTCACATGGGTTCTGGGCAGCGACTTTACCAACAATACCAAGCAGGTACTTACCCGTATTCGCCTCCGTGAATACAATAAGCGTATGGGGAAATAGGAGAATGTTGAAAGGAAAGAAAATAGTACTGGGCATTACGGGCTCCATTGCAGCCTATAAGTCCTGTCTCATCATCCGCGGGCTCATCAAGAAAGGCGCTGAGGTGCAGGTGGTCATCACGCCAGCCGGCAAGGAGTTCATCACTCCCATCACCCTCTCTGCCCTCACCCATAAGCCCGTGGTGAGCGAGTTCTTCTCGCAGCGCGACGGAACATGGAACTCTCATGTTGACCTCGGACTCTGGGCAGACGCCATGCTCATTGCTCCCTGCACCGCCTCTACGATGGGTAAGATGGCTCACGGCATTGCCGACAACATGCTCATCACCACCTACCTCTCCATGAAAGCGCCGGTCTTCATTGCACCAGCCATGGACCTGGACATGTACAAGCATCCATCCACCCAGGCTAACATGAAGACCCTCCTGGGCTATGGAAATCATATCATAGAACCGGAAGTGGGATTCCTTGCCAGCGGACTGGAAGGCAAGGGACGCATGGAAGAACCCGACATCATCGTGGAGTATCTGGAACGATTCTTCAGCGAGCAGGAAGACCTGAAGGGCAAGAACGTGATGATTACTGCCGGACCCACCTATGAGAAGATAGACCCGGTGCGCTTCATCGGCAATTATTCTTCCGGCAAGATGGGATTCGCCCTGGCTGAGGAATGCCTGCGCCGTGGCGCCAACGTAACCCTCATCTCCGGTCCCGTAGCGCTCTCGTGCAGTCCCGGAATCAACCGCATCGATGTGGAGAGCTGCGAAGAGATGTATCAGGCCTCTACCCTGGCTTTCCAGCAGGCAGATGCAGCCATCCTCTGTGCTGCCGTTGCCGACTTCAAGCCGAATGCCGTTGCCGACAGGAAAATCAAGCGTGAGAAGGACGACCTGGAATTGCGCCTCGTGCCTACGCACGATATTGCTGCTGCCCTGGGACAGATGAAGCAGAAGAACCAGCGAATCGTGGCTTTCGCCCTGGAAACCAACGACGAGGAAGCCAACGCACAGAAGAAGAGACAGAAGAAGAATGCCGACTTCATCGTGCTCAACTCCACCCGCAATCCGGGAACCACATTCCGCACGGACGACAATCAGATAACGATTATCTCAGAAAAGGGCAAGAAAGAATATGAGAAGAAACCAAAGACTGAGGTGGCTAAAGACATCATCAACGAATTGGCAAAAATCCTGTAGGTGGATGAAAGCTGTCTGTATGGTATGGATTCTGTTCTGTACCGTACAGACAGTTTCTGCGCAGGAGCTCCAGGCCAAGGTCACGATCAACCACGCCCAGATTTCGGGCACGGACAAGAGCGTCTTCGAAAACCTGCAGCAGACCCTGGAGCAGTTTCTCAACGACCGCCAATGGACCCATCTGCAGTTTGCCAGGAAAGAGCGCATCGTCTGTAATTTCAACATTACGGTAAGCAAGTATGATAAAGATGCAAACATGTTTACATGCAAGGCGCTTATCCAGGCTAACCGACCGGTCTATAATTCGGCCTACACCACCACCATATATAATAATGTGGACCAGAACTTCACGTTCAAGTTTGCCGAGTTCGACCAGCTGGAGTTCAACGAGCAGCAGATAGACAATCAGCTGACGGCTCTCTGCGCCTATTATGCCTATCTCATCATAGGTCTTGACCTCGACACGTTTGCGCCCAAGGGTGGCGAAGATGTGCTTCAAAGATGCATGAACCTTGCCAACAACGCCCAGAACCTCGATTATCCGGGATGGAAGGCATTTGCCGATTCCAAGAACCGCTTTGCCATCATCTCCGATTATCTGGACGGCGCCATGGAACCCTACCGCCAGCTGCAGTATGATTATTACCGCAAGGGGCTGGACGAAATGGCAAGCAACGTGGAACGAGGCCGGGGCGAGATTACTACGGCTCTTACCACCCTTCTCCGGAAGGCGAGGGAAAACCGTCCGCTCAGTCTGCTGCCGCAGATATGGACTGATTACAAGAAGGATGAGCTTGCCAACATCTACAAGGGTCATGGAACCCAGAAGGAGAAGGAAGCCATCTACGAACTTCTCTTCAGCATCAACCCGTCTCAAAGCGCTTTCTGGGACAAGATAAAGGAATAAAGCCCCGGCTTTCTGCCAGGGTTAGAAAAAAGATTTAATGAATTATGCTCAAGCAACTGTATATTAGAAACTTTACGCTTATAGACGAACTGGATATAAGACTACATCCAGGCTTCTCTGTCATCACTGGCGAAACGGGTGCAGGCAAAAGCATCATCCTCGGAGCCATCGGCCTGCTGCTGGGCAACCGTGCCGACAGCAAGGCCATCAAGTCGGGCAAGGACCGTTGCGTGATTGAGGCTCATTTCGACCTCTCCAGATACGACATGAAGGGTTTCTTCGACGACAACGACATCGATTTTGATGCAGAAGACACCATCATCCGCCGTGAACTGACCAGTGCCGGCAAGAGCAGGGCTTTCATCAATGACACTCCGGTTCCCCTGACCAAGATGAGAGAACTGGGCGAACAGCTGGTGGACATTCATTCGCAGCATCAGAACCTGCTGCTGCAGAAGGAAGATTTCCAGCTCAACGTGGTAGACATCCTGGCTAAGGACGCAGCTCAGATCAAGACCTACCAGGCTGCCTATCAGCAATATCGCTCAGCCCAGGCTGAGTTGGAACGGCTGGAACAGGAACTCAACAGAAACCGTGAGAACGAGGAGTTCATGCGATTCCAGTATAAGGAACTCGACGAGGCGCATCTGGAAGCAGGCGAACTTGAGCAACTGGAGCAGGAATCAGCGACCCTGAACCATTCGGAAGAAATCAAATCAGCTCTCTACGAAGCCGACCATTCGCTTTCGGGCGATGAGGGAAGCATCCTGCAGCTGCTGCGCAATGCCAGCAACAGCATCAGCGACATCAGGGAGGTCTACCCCGAAGTGGCTGAACTTTCCGACCGCCTGGATTCCAGCTACATCGAACTGAAGGACATTGCGCAGGAAATCGGCCGAAGCCTGGATCGGATAGATTTCGACCCAGCCCGCCTGGAACAGCTCAATTCCCGACTGGATAAGCTCAACGCATTGCTGCAGAAATTCCATGTAGAGACCGTAGAGGAACTCATCGAAACCCGCGAACGTCTGACTCAGCAGCTTGACCATATCGACAATGGCGATGAGGACATCAGGCTCATGCAGAAGGAAGTAACCGACAAGCAGCTCAAGGCATTGTCGGCAGCCTATGCACTGACGAATCTGCGCAAGAAAGCCGCCAAGGCAATCGAGACGGAGATGAAGAACCGTCTCATCCCGCTCGGTATTCCTAACGTCCGGTTCGAGATAGAATTTGCCGAGAAACCGCTCAGCAGGGACGGTGCTGACAAGGTAAGTTTCCTCTTCAGCGCCAACCGCAGCACCCCTCTCCAGCCTATCAGCCAGGTAGCGTCCGGTGGCGAAATAGCCCGCGTGATGCTCTCGCTCAAGGCGATGATCAGCGGCGCTGTCAAACTGCCAACCATCATCTTCGACGAAATCGATACGGGAGTCAGCGGAAAGATTGCCGAGAAGATGGCAGAAATCATGACCGAGATGGGCAACCTGAACCGTCAGGTCATCTCCATCACCCACCTGCCTCAGATAGCAGCCATGGGCAGCCATCATTATAAGGTGATGAAGGAGGAAACCCAGACCGGAACCATCTCGCAGATGCGGGAACTGACTCCTGAACAGAGGGTGGAAGAAATCGCCCAGATGCTCAGCGGAAGCGACATCAGCCAGGCGGCACTGGCTAATGCCAGGGAGTTGATAAACAAACATGCCAAATAATAGATATGAAAAGAATCAATATAATAATTTTGACTCTGATGCTGGGAGCATCGAGTGTCCTTGCGCAACCTGGCTCTGTACAGAAGGTTGCCAAAAGCGTCTTCACCTTGACTACATTCAATAAGGACGGCGCCATCATATCATCTACACAGGGAGTGTTTATTGATAACAAGGGTACTGCCATCAGTACTTTCAAGCCTTTCGTGGGAGCCACCAAGGCCAGTGTGGTCGATGCCACGGGAAAATCGTATGAAGTTGACGCCATCATGGGAGCTGATGAGCTTTATGATGTTGCCAAATTCAGAATCAAGGCGAATACGGCTGCAGCTACCATCGCTGCAAAGGAGACGGAAGCCGGACAGAAAGTGTGGCTCGTTCCCTACTCTATCAAGAAGTCGCCATTCCAGCAGGAAAGCATCACGAGTGTAGAGAAATTCCTTACATCCTACAACTACTACATCTTCTCTACGGGAGTTCCTGAGAATGCGGTAGGCTGTCCTTTCGTCAACAAGAACGGACAGGTGATAGGACTGATGCACAGCAACGGTCAGACCACAGCGATTGACGCCAACTACGCCAGTCAGCTGAAAGTTTCCGGTCTTTCATCGCTCGATGCCGCCCTGAGAGAGACTTCCATCCGCACAGCCCTGCCTGATACAGAGGAGGAAGCCATGACCATGATGACCCTGAAGAAGGGTCAGCTGAACATGCAGGATTATGACAAGTATGCTGACGAATTCATCGAGAAATTCCCTACATCTGCCTTCGGATATAAGGAAAAGGCGCTCAGCCTGGTGAACGACAGCAAGTATGAAGAGGCTGCCCGAATGATGGAAACCGGCATTAAGAAGTCTGCTGCCAAGGATGAGGCTCATTCGGATTATTCTGACATCATCTATCAGAAGATAATCTATAAGGGCGATTCCGTTTATACAGCCTGGACACTGGACAAGGCGCTTGACGAGGCTCGCCAGGCTTACGCCATCAAGGCTCAGCCGGTCTACAAGCATCAGGAAGCCCGAATCCTCTTCACTAAGGGCGATTATGCAGATGCAGCCAATATCTTCCTCGACCTGACCAAGACTCCTATCAATAGCGGTGAGCTCTATCTGGAGGCTGCGCAGGCAAAGACAAGGCTGAAAGCTCCTGATTCTGAGATTGAAATGCTGCTCGACAGTGCCGTCAGCGTGGGAGCCCGCACCAACATGGCGGGTCCATACTATCTGGCTCGTGGTCAATATCTGGCAGGCAAGGGGCAGTATCGCCGTGCCGTTCAGGACTTCAACATGTACGACAGCATTGCGCGCCCGGTAGATCCAGCCTTCTTCTATGCCCGCTATCAGTGCGAAACCAAGCTGAGAATGTGGCAGCCGGCGCTGTTAGACATTGCCCGAACCTGCTATCTTGCGCCAAAGGAGCCAACCTTCTTTGCCGAGTGGGCAAGTCTGGATTTGCGAGTAAAGCGTTATGATGAGGGAATCAGTGCCGCATCCCGCTGCATTGAGTTAGCCCCTGAATATGCTGACGGTTACCTCCTCCTCGGTCTGCTCTATAAGGAGAAGAACATGAAGGCAGAAGCCATCAAGAATCTGAAAAAGGCAGAAGAGCTGGGCGATAAGCGAGCTGCCGGATATCTGGAAAAGATAAAATAGCAAGCAAGTTTTTACGAAAAGAATAAGAAAATGGGGGAAAAGCTCTGGATTTAGAAATGAGCTTTTCCCCCTTCAACTATATTTATTTCTCGTGTAATTTTCTTATTTTATTTTCCCGTAAACTGTCCCATGAAGAGGATGCTACCGGTCTGTCTGTCAGTAATCGTATAGACGAACGGACAGTCAGCATGGAAAACCACATGGCGCTCTTCTCTTGGCGCCAAGGCTGTAAGCATGATGGCTCCGGTAACGGCAGCAGCCTTGGTTCCCGTTTCGGTCACCTCTATCTTAGCCTTCTGCAGCATCTGGCTCACGAAGAAATCGCCCTTGGCGAAACGGCTGAAATCTGCCTTCGACGGGTTGAAGATAGATGGCGCACCCAGCTGACTGATGATGTCGTTGAGCGGCAATTCTATTTCTGTGGTAAACTTAGGCAATTTCAAGTCTACCTCGCACACCTCCATATTTCCCATCATTGTCCTGAATTTTCCTGCATCCATACCCTTCATCATCTCGTCGATGCTCTTGCCCTCGTTAGGCAGCATGACGGTCATGCAGTAGGTTCCGTTGCCGTAGAGCAGCTGCACCGCCTTGAAGGTTTCATTCTCATAATAGTCGAATTTCTCTTTCTGATGCATCATCTCCACCTTCTGGATATCGCGCGTATAACCACGGAAATACTCCAGCTTCGTGTCATTCTTGTCAAACTCCTTCATCCAGGTGCCCTTGAAGTAAATGGCGTTCAGCAGATAGGAAACTGCACTAGGCTCCATGCGGTCGATGAACTTCGGAATCATTCCCTTTGTCTGCTTCTCGCACCAGGAGTTGATGCGGTCAGCTGACTTCTGTGAATTGAAGTCGAGGCTCTCGATTCCAGCCTGATAATTGTCAGAAACAGCCTTCACGAAATCTTTATCCAACTGATATTTCTTGTTGACAGCCACGTAGTTAGCGATGTTCACGTCGGTCTGTCTGTCCAACTTTCCAGCACTCATGATCAGCGACTTGTAAAGCTCGTTCAGCTCCTTCACGCTCACCCCGTCGCAGCCAATCGCCTTCATGATTTCCTGCTGAGTTTCACCGTCAGCACCGTTTGCCAACATACCCATGAGATAGGAAACGCTCATAGGCGAAACCACCTTCGAGTCCATTCCCGAAACCTTCTGAAAGAGGTTAAAGGCAAACTTGTTGTTCTTCTGCAGAATGTCGAGCTGAGCATCCGAGAGAGTCAGATATTGTTCGTCCATATCCATATCTTTGCTAGGGCGAGCCACCTGGTTCTCGTCCTTGATTTCCTTATTCACGTTTTTGCTTGTAGAGCAAGAGTTGATAGCCATAGCTGCCAGCATCATCAGCACGGCAGACTTCATCATGTTATTCTTTTTCATAATCTCTTCTTTTAAATTTCGTCTGCTAGTAAAATGCAGCAGTCGGGAAATCCTTGCATCTCTCTTCTTTATTTTAACTCTTCTTAATATTTCTCAAAAATAATAGTTTAAAAACCGTAAAAACCTTTGCACATTCCAGAAAATAATACTATCTTTGCATTTTACATAAAGGAAAGAAACAGTTACTAACAATCAAAACAATTTAAATTATGAGCAAATATTTTGCAGAATCAGAATTGATCATCAATGAAGATGGAAGTTGCTTCCACCTCCATTTACGCCCGGAACAGGTGGCGGATAAAGTAATTCTCGTAGGCGACCCAGGTCGCGTAGCTCTCGTAGCATCCCATTTCGAGGAGAAGGAATGCGTGGTTTCAAGCCGCGAATTCCACGCCATCACCGGTACATATAAAGGCAAGAGAATCACCGTGCAGAGCACCGGAATCGGATGCGACAATATCGATATCGTGGTCAACGAGCTGGATGCACTGAAAAACATCGACTTCGCTACCCGCACCGAAAAACCGGAGCACACCACCCTCACCCTCGTACGCATCGGAACCTGTGGAGGCTTGCAGCTCAACTGTCCTGCCGGAACCTTTGTCGCTTCACAGAAGAGCATCGGTTTCGACGGACTCATCAACTTCTATGCCCGCCGCAATGAAATCTGCGACCTCGAGACAGAGGCTGAGTTCAAGCGTCAGGTGAAGTGGAACGACCAGATAGGAAATCCATACTGTGTAGACAACGACCCGGAGCTGCTCAATCAGATTGCCGGCGACGACATGGTTCGCGGAATCACCATCGCCTGCGGCGGTTTCTACGGTCCTCAGGGCAGAGAACTCCGTGCCCCACTCGCCGACCCGGAGCTTAACGCAAAGATTGAGGAATTCGAGTATAAAGGCTTGCGCGTCAACAACTTCGAGATGGAGAGTTCAGCCCTTGCCGGTCTTTCTCTCCTCCTCGGCCACAAGGCATTAACCTGCTGCATGGTCATCGCCAACCGTCGAGCCCTCAGTGCCAACACAGGCTATAAGAGCACCATCGACAATCTCATCAAGGTTGTGCTCGATAGAATCTAGTTCATTGCAGCAATACGCCCTGAACCAACGGTCACCGCCCGAAGGAAAGATAAAGAGCAAAAGCTCTCGAACCCCCGCTAGGCGTCCCGGCAGATTTGAAATCCGCCGTAAAAAAGGTTCGACCTATTAAAACCTTGGGGATTTGTAATCCCCCAACAAAAGGAAAGCATACTCCTTTGCTGCGGATTACAAATCCGCAGAACCTAAATAGGTTAGGATATTTTTAAACGCCGGATTGCAAATCCGGCGGGACGCTAATGCCCTGAAAGGCAAAAACTCATTGCAGCAATACGCCCTGAAGGGGCAGAAGCTCCTAGCCCAGGGCAACGCCCTGGGTTAAAACAGCAAACAACTCTGTCGCCCTGAAAGGGCAAAAGCTTTAAAATTCAAGTTTCGCAAGTGAGGGAATTGATTGAAGTTAAAGAAGTTATCACTCCCTACGGTCGTTCGGGAAGTTAAGGGACAATAGTCTTCTAGCGTAAAACGTAGGACATTTGTCCCTTAACTTCCTTCTAACTTCCCTAACTTCACTTAACTTCCCCATATGCGAAAGTTCAGTTTAAAATAAACAAGAAAGAATGAAGAATCAAGAAGAATGTATCTGCGCCCTGGCAACCCCAGCTGGCGGCGCCATCGGAATCATCCGACTCAGTGGCTCCGACGCCATTACCCTCACCGACAAAATCTTCCAGTCTGCCAACGGCAAATCCCTGGAAGAAGCCAAGCCCTACACTCTGCATTATGGCGAAATCAAGGATAAGGATGGCAACACCATCGATGATGTACTGGTGAGCGTGTTCCGTGCACCCCACAGTTATACAGGCGAGAACTCCACCGAGATTTCCTGTCATGGCAGCCGGTACATTCTTCAGCAGGTCCTCCATCGCTTTACGGAGGTAGGATGTCGCCAGGCAGAACCGGGCGAATACACCCGTCGTGCCTATCTCAACGGCAAGATGGACCTCTCCCAGGCAGAAGCCGTAGCTGATCTCATCGCCTCTACCAACAAGGCAACCCACAAGATGGCGCTCAGCCAACTGAAGGGTCATTTCAGCAACGAACTCTCCCTGCTGCGCGAAAAATTATTAAAGATGACTTCGCTCCTGGAGTTGGAGCTCGACTTCAGCGACCACGAAGAACTGGAGTTTGCCGACCGCCGCGAACTCCAGGCACTAGCCGAAGAAATCAATCACAAGATTACCACCCTCGCCCACTCCTTCGAGACCGGCAACGCCCTGAAGCAGGGAGTAGCCGTAGCCATCGTAGGCAAGACGAATGTGGGCAAGAGCACCCTGCTCAACCGTCTGCTCCACGAGGAGAAGGCAATCGTGAGCGACATTCACGGAACCACCCGAGATGTAATCGAAGACACCACCCTCATCGACGGAATCACCTTCCGCTTCATAGATACGGCAGGAATCCGCAAGACGGATGATGTGGTAGAAAACATCGGAATAGAGCGCACTTTCCAGAAGATGGAAGAGGCGAAGATAGTAATCTGGCTATTAGATAAGCAGCCGTCAGTCTCAGAAATCGAGGAGATGAAGCTGAAGAACCAGGGCAAGAAGCTGCTGGTAGTATTCAATAAGATGGATAAGCTGGAGGATGAAAAGCTTGCATTCGATAAGTTCACTCATTCCTGCGGTTCAGATTCCAGCGAATCAGAATCCCCACTCTTCATCAGTGCCCGCACAGGCGAGAACGTTTCATCCCTGGAGCAGGCATTAGTAAAAGCTGCTGATATTCCTGAGATTACCGAGAACGACGTCATCATAACGAGTGCCCGCCACTACGAAGCCCTCATCCGTGCCCATGATTCCCTCTCCCGAGTATTGGAGTCGATGGAAATGGGAATGAGCGGCGACATCATTGCCGAAGATTTGAAGATGGTATTGGAGGAGCTGGGCGAAATCACTGGCGGACAGATAAGTAGCCAGGAGACATTGAACAATATCTTCAAGCACTTCTGCATCGGAAAGTGAAGGCGTAGAAAAGGGCTTAAAAAGATACTTGAAAAAAGTAGGAAAGTAGGACTAAAAAGCACTGAATATCAGATAATTAAGGAGATAAAAAACCTTATATTTTACCCCGGCTTTCATATGGCTCAGTACTACGTTAAACAACTTGATATTCAGTTGGTTACGTATGGTGCGTGGGAAAGTAACCCCCTGGACAGCTCTAAAACGAACATTTTTATAACTGCTTGCAAGCCACCTATTTAGGTGGCTTTTTTCGTCTTAACACATTCCATTTGTAATTTGTAGAAACCAATATTTTGGTGTATTTTTGGCTCAAATTTCATTCGTGGCCCTCAATTCTGTGATCAAATGGAAAGCCAAAATTCTATTTTTGGACACTAATTGCAAAATCTGCAAACCTTTCCAGTGACCGACATTTCTCATGTTGGACACCATCATGAAAATTGCTGCAAAAACGTGAAAATTGCTGCAAAAGAATTAGGGGGTCTCATAGGGTACTAAATAGCAAGCAAAAATGAGAATTTTAAGAAAATGTGAGGTATGTGGTGAAGAGTTCATTGCTACCAAAATCACAAATAAGTATTGCTCCAAGAGGTGTGCTCGTGTTGTACATCGGAAGAAAGAAGCTGAGAAAAAGAAAAAAGCAAGAGAAAGTAAGAAGGACGATGCTCAGAATTTGCAAAGTCTGGAAATCGCTTCTCGACCTTTCTTGACACCTTCAGATGTCGCATTTCTTCTTGGTGTTAGTGTTACTACTGTGTATCGATGCTTTTACTCTGGAACACTCAAAGCTGTCAGACTACGACGTAAGACATATGTTCGTCGTGAAGATCTTGATAAGTACTTTGAGGAAGCTGGTGCATACAAGAAGAAAAGCTATAAACGCAAAGATGACCAGGAGTATTATACTTTGCGTGAAATCATGGAGAAATATAATATCGGTCGCAAGGCCGTATGGGGACGCTGTGACCGTTTGGGTATTCCAAAAGTCTATGTAGGACGTAACACCTTCTTCAGTAAAAAGGCAGTTGATGCAAAGTTTGCAGACCTTCTTGAAGAAATCGATCTCGACAACTACTATACAATGGATCAGGTGATGGAGATGTATGGTATGACTCGAACTAACGCTATGAGTTTTGTAACCTATCACAAGGTACCAAGGGTAAACAGAAATGGTAAAGCCTATTACTCAAAGATACATATCGATAGTATCAAGCAAAAAGGCAATGAGGTAGATCCGGACTGGTACACTTACGAAGAGATTTCAGAAAAGTATGGCTTAACAAAGGATCAGATTAGCTACACTCTTAAAAATTATGATGTAAGGACAGAGAAGCGAGGTAAGTTCACGATGATCTATAGAACCGACTTCGACAAGATTACTCAACAGCGAATGGGCAACACCAAAAAAGTGGAGAACCTGGATGGAACAGAACGTGTCATCTTCCAAGCAAAGGCACAGGAGAGAGCATGTCCTCCTACTCCAGAAGGATATTACTCTACTGAGGAAGTGGCAGAAATGTTCAAGATTACCATCAAGCATGTCGGTGTGATGACAAGAGAGAACAAAACTCCTAAAATAGCTCTTAAAAATTTCAACTTCTATGAGAAGAATGCCATTGACATCCTATACAATCAGAAGCATAAGTATGCGGATATAAATGACTGGATTACTCCTGAAGAGATGAGAGATACCTACAAGATGACGCATGATGCAGTACGTTCATTCATCCACAGGCATAAGATACCTTCAAAAGTTGAATATGGAGTAACCTACTATTCAAAGCAGCACATCCAGGCGCTGAAGACTGGATATTTCGAAGGAAGAGAACGATACTATTCCGTAGAAGAAGCAATGAAGAAGTATGGAATGACAAAGGATATTGTTCATTATTACGTCAAGCATTACAAAGTCACTAAAGTAAAGAAGGGGCAATTCATGTTCTTTAGAAAAGAAGAATTCGACAGACTCATGGAAAAACGTTTCAAAAATGATGATTTGAAAACAGATTATACTGAATAGTATGATTTACTTTCTCTTTACTGCTGTCAATATAGTATCATTTAAGAATTTTGCAAACGAATTTTATTAATACAAAAATCAGATATATTATGCAAGTATGTAAAACCGTTAAGCTCCGTATGCGTGACAGACGCAACGGAACAAAGTCACTTTTCCTGGACTTCTGGCCAGGATATAGAGACCCGGAGACGATGGAGTTGATACGCCGTCGCTCACTTGGCATGTACATTTATGCCGATCCTGCCAACAAGCAGGAGAAGCTCTACAATGACAAGATTCTCGCCAAGGCAGAAGCTATTCGTTGTAAGGTGTACATTGATGTTCTCGATGAGAAATACGATTTCTTCAACCGTGACAGATTGAAGGAGGACTTTCTCGAATATTTCAGAAATATGGTCAATCGCAACTACGTGAAGTGTGATGCAGCCTATAAGCATTTCGAGAAATTCAGTAAAGGCAAATGTACATTTGAGATGCTTGATGTACTTTACTGTAACAAGTATATGGAATATCTCCTTGATACCAAAGTTTCATCAAGAGGTGGACATGTTATCAAGAAGTCTATTTCCAGAAATACGGCATCAGCCTATTGGAATGTGTTCAAGCAGGTCTTGACAAAGGCATACCGTGAGCGTAGGTTGACAGATGATCTTGCCAGCCTTTTGGAAAACATTTCATGTACCACACCAGTGAAGCAAAGTCTCACCCTGGAGGAAGTTAGAAGAATGTACAACACAGAATGTTCTATTCCGGTGGTTCGAAAGGCAGCTTTGTTCTCTTGTCTGACTGGTCTCCGTATCAGCGACATCCTGAGATTGAAATGGGAAAACATCCGTAGCTATGCTGATGGTGGATATTATCTGGATTTCATTTGCGTGAAGACAAAATGCCAAACCCAGGTTCCAATTGGTGATGATGCATATGCTCTAATCCATCCCAAAACCAACAGAACATATATCTTCCAAGGTTTCAAACGTACTATGACGTATGGTGTGATGCAGAACTGGCTAAAAGAGTGCGGTATCGAAAAGCATATCACCTTCCATTGCTTCCGTCATACGTATGCCTCGTTGCAGCTCGAACTTGGTACAGACATCTATACCGTTCAGCATCTGCTCAACCATAAGAATGTCAGCACAACGCAGATCTACGCTTCTCACGCAAATCCAAAAACACGTGAGGCAGCAGGCAGAATTACGTTAACGAACGTGAAAGACGATGCGAAGCCAACAGAAAGCAAGATGTGCCCAAAAGCAAATAAGAGAAAATAAGATTATAATACGGCAAATAAGAGAAAATAAAATATCGTTTAAAGCATTGAAACACAGAATAATAAATAGTGTTTAAGAGAAGCATTTTGTTGATACGAAATAGTAGAAAATAGCAAGATTCTCTATATCTTTGCAGTCACAAAAACTCCAAAAAGTAACAATTGCAATGATTAAAAAGTTAAAAGAGAACTTCTTGATTCTCCTCATTTCAAATATGCTCACCATCATTATGGTAGTAGTCGCTCCAAGAATACATGGAGCGATTGCTAACCTGATGGTGACGGTTCCGGACTCTGATTTCGGTTTCTCTTTGCCGATGATATTCTACTATATATCATTTGCTATCATCGTCTGCGCCTTCATTTGCTTACGTAAGCCGCAAGCGGTGAGAGACATCGTGATAAACAATACTGTTTCTTCAAGCGAATCATCCATATCGGATGTAGAGAAAGCGGAAGAAATGCGTGAACGCTATCGCAACAGGCAGTATAGTCTTGAAAGTTCTAAATATGATGCGGTCAAAGACTACACTTACTCAATTCTTTCTCCATATATGACAGATGAGTACTTGGAGATACTGTGTCAGAACATCAAACTGTACGACATCCCTGAATCATGTATTGTTCCTGTGAAAACAAATGGAACCTTGAATACTCTCGACATCAGGCATTACTCCTGGAATATTGGAGAACGCCTTGGCTGGAGCGGTCAGAAACGAGCAACCTTCATCAAGCTGTGTTTCCCTACCGAACTCCAGGATGTTGAAGTGGAAAGCATGAGACGTACATTGAGACAGAAGGGCAAATGCGTAATAGAGATAGATGTACCCGATTACAATGATTATCAATTTCATCATCAGAAATAAAGAAAGTTTTCAATATGCAGAACGAAGAAAGACAAATAACATTTAATGACATACCAGAAGTATTGTCAGAGATTCTAAAAAGATTCGATCTTCTTGACCAGTCTATGGAACTGATTCGAGAAGAAGTACGCAGGACTAAAAGACCTTCCGTGTCAGATCATATTCCAATGGATGTGAAGGAAGCTTGTGAATTTCTTAAAATCAAGAAATCCACTATGTACACTTACATACAGAACGGAGAAATCCCTGTCAATCAGAAGGGTAAGAAATACACCTTCTTTAGGGATGACCTTATCAAATGGTTAGAATCTGGCTGCAAGATAGAGGCTCCAATCAGCACCATGGAGATTAATCAGATACTCAGCAAAAGGCCAAGACAAAGAACTTTATAGGACAGATAAGTGCCTAAGATTCAGAAGCCTACATTGGATATTCCCTAATGTGGGCTTTTCTTTTGAGAACAGTCTAAATAATCATACTGATGTTATTTTTTATACTGAATGCAGATAGACTGCACAATTTTAGTGTATCTTTGCACTGAAATGATGACTTACATAGCAAATATACGTCAAGTTAAATACACATTTCCGCCTGCTTCATTAAGCAGGCGTATTTCAAATTTATTCATTAACAAAAAGTAATATGAGTCAGAAGAACAATTCCTCTGTGCTCTCTCTTTTTGTGTTTACAATGCTCAGATCATTGTCCAAAACAAGAGATTGAGCTTTCCAAAGATGAGCTTTGGACACTCTATCGTACTGCTTACGAGCAGTACAAGTCGGAAATCCTTAATGATGGCAAGTTGTATGACAGATATGTCAACGACTTTGTTAGCTATCACCTGCCGGTCTTCTCTTCCGAGGAGCTGATCGTCCGCAACCATTTCAAGCATGTATTCAGCTTGTATGAGTTGCTTACAACCAGAAAAGACCTTGTCACTAAGTACTTCACCAAGTCCTCATTTGAGAAAGGAGACTTTGAGACAATGGTTTATGAGTTCAACCACATTGAAGTTGTGGTTGAAAGCCCTCGTATTCTTGCTTCATTCACTCCAGAACAGATTCGACTCATTACGAAATTCGCCAATGAGTCGAATTTCTTTGTAGATGGTATCGATGATGAAACGATGGACGGATTCTTCAAATGTGCGTTGGAAGAATCTCTGGTTGTAGTCAACATGCGACAGGTACTTCAATTGCTGTATGCTTTGTCTATCGAGAAGATGATTCCCCACAACTGGGTATCACTTATTGCGGACAATCAGCTACTCACCCCTAAGAGTACGGGAAAGGCATCCAAGCGAGGTGCTATCAGCAGCCGACTCAGTGAACTGAAGGCTTCATCTGCAAAGTTCCCAAGTGGGGAGTTTCTGGATTTTGCAAAACAACTGAAAGAAATGCGATGAAGTAAAGTAAGTTAAACAACTGAAAAGAAAAATCTCCTTACATCCCCCCTGACACTTCCGAGTGTCAGGAGTAAGGTCAGTTGTATTAGATTTTATTGGGGTAATTTTGCCCCCGAATCGATTCAGTTTCGGGGGTAGCCCCCTTATTGTCTAACATTAAAAGTAATAAGAAAATGGGAAATAGTAAAATTGACATGAACATACTTGCCAAGAGAGTAGAACTTTTGGAAATGAGAGTAAAGGAACTCACTTCGGTAGAACCTGAGGCACTTAACGAGCGTCTTTCAAAGATTGAGGAAAGATATTTCTCAAACAAAGAAATGCTCACCACCACCGAGGTTGCGGAATATCTTGGCGTTTCTCAGTCTCAGATATACAAGCTCACCATGAACATGGAGATCCCTCACTACAAGCCACAGGGCAAAACCATCTATTTCGACAAGAAGGAACTTTTGAAATGGATGCGCAACAACCATATCACCCCGGCACGAAAGGACAGCGCCAACAAATAGAGAAGCGTTATGAAAGACAGAAAGAAAAACAAGACCAGAGTTTATTCTGATGTCCAACTGACGGCTCTCTTGGAAAAGTCTGAGATAGTGATTGACCCCTCAAAGTGTAGAAATCAAAATGAAAGAAGCAATGGCAAGAGGAAGAAACAGTAAAAGTGAGAAAGAAGAGTCTGCAGCAGGTTCCCTGGAAGTAGGCATGCTGTGCAAGAGCGCTTTCAACGACAGTGAACTGGAAAGCTATCTCAGACAAGGAGAGATAAAAGCTTCAGAAAAACCGCCCGTACCACCCCAGGTGTTATGGGTCGGTGACTGTACCATTGCCACTTTCGGAAATTTCAGCGCATCAACTGGTAAGGCAAAGAGTAAAAAGACGTTCAACATCACGGCGATGGTAGCAGCAGCGTTAACCAATTCCACTGTGCTCAACTACCGGGCAAGTTTTCCTGAAGGAAAGAGACAGATCCTCTATTTCGATACGGAGCAGAGTCGCTATCATTGCCACAATGTTGTTGAGCGAATCTACCGATTGGCAGGACTCAGCCTTAACAAGGAAGACAAGCGCATCAAATTCTATGGACTAAGGGAGTTCACTCCTACTCTACGCATAGCCCTCATAGATTATGCGCTAAGAACATTTGATGGTGTGGGACTTGTCATTATCGATGGTTTGCGAGATCTCATGTACGACATCAACAATGCCAAGGAGTCAACAGACGTAATGACGATGCTGATGGCATGGACGAGCAAGTATGATCTGCATATCCATTGCGTGCTCCACCTTAACAAGAATGACAACAACACTCGTGGCCATATTGGTACTGAGTTGGAGAATAAGGCAGAAACGGTGCTGATTATCAGCAAGAACAAGCAGGATGCCAATATCAGTGAGGTAAGACCCATGCACATGCGAGACAAAGAGTTTTCGAGCTGGGCATTCCACATTGACGATAACTCTCTGCCTGTCCTTGATGTCGGTTATCACGTCACTGTTGTCAAGCCCAAAGACAAGCCGCTCACCTCTCTGCCTGACGATGTTCATACGATGGTACTTCAAAAGATTTTCTCCAAGAGTACCCCACAGAGATACGTCGATTTGGTAAAGGCTCTGGGTGAAGCTTATGCCGAAGAAGGTTACAAACGTGGTGATAATGCCGTGAAGGAGATGCTAAAGATTTTCAATGAACGAAAGTTGATAACAAAAGAGAAAGACGGCTACCATTATCACCCTACTCTGTTTCCGTCCAAGTAAGTTTATAAGTTTAAGTTTAACCGGGTATATATATATTAAACTAATATGTGCCCATAAAATATGTAACAACATGACTATAGAAGAAATCAAATCAGTCAGCATTGTGCAGTTCCTTGAATCACAGGGCTATCATCATGTCTATATATTAAAGGAGAACTATTGGTATCTGTCTCCTTTTAGGACTGAGGCATCGCCTTCATTCAATGTCAGTCCCAAGAAGAATCTATGGAATGACTTTGGAGCTGGCGAAGGTGGCAATCTCATCAATCTGGTTCAGAAAATGAATCCTTCCTGGAACAATCATGAAGTTCTGACCTATCTGGAACAGAAGATAAAAGAACACCATCTACAATATTCAGAGGATTATGAAGCCCAAAGAAAGGAAAATGAGAGAAAGGAAGCCTGGAAACAAGACCAAGCTGACCAGCGAGAGAAGGCAAAAGAAGCCAACACCATCATTGAGCGTATTGTTGGGCTCAGTCATCCTTATCTCAGAGACTACATTTTGCAGAGACGAATAGACTATGACATAGCCAAGGAGTATTGCAAGGAAGTACATTATCGTATCTATGACAAGAGTTACTATGCCATAGCCTTTGAGAATATCGAGGGTGGAATGGAAGCAAGGAACAAATACAGCAAACGAAGCATTGGCAAAAAGTCGATTTCAATCATCAGACCAAACAACGAGCTACACAAAGAATGTTGTATCTTTGAAGGTTTCTTTGATATGCTGACATATGCCAGTATCAAGAAATGGATAACAGACAATGAGATTTGTCTGCCACATGAATGCGACTATCTCGTTCTCAACTCTGTCAGTAACATCAAGGTTCTGCTGCCATACCTGCAGGAATACACTCTGATACATTGTTATCTGGACAACGATGATGCAGGTGCAAAGACTGTAGAGAAGATAAAAGCTGCTTATCAGGATAAGGTAGTAGATGAATCCCATCGATATGTCAATTACAAAGATGTTAATGATGTAATCAATGGTATCATCAAACCACCCAAATAATGTCCCAAATGCCATATCACTGACCAATCAGGAGGTTCTCTTTCGAGAGGGTCTCCTTTTTTGTTTTATATGCCCTCTTGTTATTTTATAGTATGATTATTAAAATATTATCATACTTCTTTTATAATCTGTGTTAAGACTGAAACGGTTTTAGCTCTGTTTTTTCATTTATCGCACAAATATATGTTCCTTTGCACTGTTTTTGGGAAATACGCCGACTCGTCGGATGTAAGTTCCGAGTATGATAATAATAAAAATAACAAATAAAATTCAGATTAAAAATGTCAGGATTCGTAATTTTTGCGCTCGTCCTCACTTTTGTGTATGTAGTGTACTTTGCAGTAATGATCACATTAGACCTACATGGAAAGAAGGATGAAAAGAAAACAGAAGAAGAGACCTATGATGTAGGTGATTTGACCAATGAGGAACAGCCAGTTGCAATCGAAGAACGCAACGAGGGTCCTGACGAGGGTGACATGACCTTCACGGAGCAAATCACGGATGATGGACTCAGAGTTGTCAACCCGACAGGAAACGTACCCTATCCGCAACCTCCTTCTGGTGAAGAGCAATCGCAGCAGCCACAGTCACATACCGTGACCAGCGAAGAACTCAACGAGAAGAACGATGAGATTTTGGAGCACATAGATCCAGTGCCACAATGCAGTTACCTCTCAGATGAGTTTATGCAGAATCTCAACAATAAGCACAACACCCGAAAAATAGAAAAGAAGAATGCCAGAGATAAGCTGTAAACACAATCTTTTGTTTGCCATAATGTTAATAGGTGTCATGCTCTTCCAGCCAATGTTGGCATCTGCCAAATGCGGTGGTGTCGATTACAGCTGGGGAGCAGACGCACTGAGCAATGCTCATGACTTTACGGTAACAATGATGCTCTATGTAGTCTATCTGGTGTATGCCATAGCTGCCATCGTAGCCATCATAGGAGCTTTACAAATCTATATAAAGATGAATACGGGCGAAGGTGACGTAACCAAATCCATCATGATGCTGATTGGAGCCTGCCTTTTCATGATAGGTACAACTATCCTGTTCCCTGCATTCTTCGGTTATAATATAGTATAAGGTAAAAAGATAGGATAACAAAACATCTCAACCTGCAGGAGAGATAAATGAGTGTAATTTTTTTAAGTAACATCAAAAGAAATCAAATGAAGAAAATCAAGAATTTCGCAAAAAAACATTTCAGTGCCAAGCGTATGAAGACGCTCGCCATGCTCCTTTTCTGTGGAACATTGGCGACCTATGCACAGAACGCAGCTGGTGATTACACTGCCGGAACAGATGCCCTCGCAACTGTGACGGAGGAGATTGCCAAGTATGTACCTTTTGTGGTTAAGCTCTGCTACGCCATTGCCGGTGTAGTTGCCGTTGTGGGTGCTATCAGCGTTTACATCGCTATGAACAATGAGGAGCAGGATGTCAAGAAGAAGATCATGATGGTTGTTGGCGCATGTATCTTCCTCGTTGCTGCAGCCCAGGCTCTGCCTTTATTCTTCGGCCTCTAATCTATCGTTCAAGCATTAAAGAATACATCATGTCAGGAGAAGTGAACGAAAATCAGTACGTAAGCTATCCCATGTTCAAGGGACTCCAGAAGCCCCTTGAATTCATGGGGTTCCAGGGACGCTATATCACCTGGGCTGCCTGTGCCGTTGGTGGAGCCATCCTCGGCTTTATCATAGCATATTGCATTCTCGGCTTTGTGGTTGGTCTTGTGGTTCTTGCAGTTTCCCTCTGTTCGGGAGCTGCCCTCATCTTCTTCAAACAGAAGAAAGGGTTGCATACCAAGAAGGAAGAGCATGGTGTGTTCATCTATGCTTGTTCGCATAGAATGTAATCAAACAAAATTCAAACGTAAACAAATGAGCAAGTATGTTGAAATCTGAATAGTGTAAATCGGTAGGCTCACCCTCTCGCAAGGATGAGCCTATCTTCATTTGATAAAAGAGCAAATAACAATGATCATATATGTAATCATAGCATTTGTAGCAATACTCATAGGCATGGCTATCTCAGTCTCTGCCTTTGGAACAGGAGGAAAACGCAAGAAGATCTTTCAGGACATCTACTTCTCTGTTGAGGATGTGGATGGCATTGGCGTGCTCTACACCAAGACTGGCGAATATTCTGCCATCTTGAAGATGGAGAACCCGGTGCAGAAGTATTCTGCAAACATAGACAGCTATTATGAGTTCAATCATCTTGTCACCGCACTTGCCCAGACCCTCGGTGAAGGCTATGCCATTCATAAGCAGGATGTCTTCGTGCGCAAGCAGTTCCAGGATGAGAGCAATGACAACCATGAGTTTTTGTCGGAGTCTTACTTCAATTATTTCAATGGACGTTCCTATACCGATAGCCAGACTTATCTGATTATCACCCAGGAGAATAAGAAAAGTCGTATTTTCTCTTTTGACAGCAAGAAATGGCGTGACTTTGTGGTGAAGATCCGAAAAGTCAAAGACCAGTTGAAAGACTCCGGAGTGGAAGCCTCCTACCTGGACGGAAATACGGCTCGTGAATACGTTGACCGCTATTTCTCCATGAACTTCAATGACAAGGTTGTGTCTATGACCAACTTCAAAGTCGATGAAGAGTCTATCTGTATGGGCAACAAACGATGCAAGGTCTATAGTCTTGTTGATGTTGACTGTGTCAGCACACCATCTATAGTCCGTCCTTTCACAAACATTGAGGTGAATAATGTTTCAATGCCAGTGGATATGGTATCATTGGTTGACAGCATCCCATCTGCCGATGTAGTTGTGTATAACCAGATGTTCTTCATTCCTAACCAGAAAAGAGAACTCTCCCTACTCGACAAGAAGAAAAACCGTCATGCCAGTATGCCAAATCCAAGCAACCAGATAGCCGTGGAGGACATCAAGAAGGTGCAGGATGTGATAGCAAGAGAAAACAAACAGTTGGTATATGCTCACTTCAACCTTGTCGTTGAAGTACCTATAGATGCTGATATTCAGAAATGTACCAACCATCTGGAGAACTCCTTTGGCCGATTGGGCATTCATATCAGCAAAAGAGCCTACAACCAGCTGGAGCTTTTTGTCAACTCATTCCCTGGTAATTGCTACTCCACCAACCCAGAGTATGACCGATTCCTGACTCTCAGTGATGCAGCAGCCTGTCTCATGTACAAAGAGCGCATTCAACATAGTGAGGAAACGCCGTTGAAGATTTACTATACAGACCGCCAAGGTGTGCCAGTGGCAATCGACATCAGCGGTAAGGAAGGAAAGAACAAGATAACGGACAACTCCAATTTCTTCTGCCTCGGTCCTTCGGGAAGTGGTAAGTCCTTCCACATGAATAGTGTAGTCCGTCAGATGTGGGAACAGAACACCGACGTAGTGATGGTTGATACCGGTAATTCATACGAAGGACTCTGTGAGTATGTCGGTGGCAAGTACATCAGCTATACAGACGAGCATCCTATCACAATGAACCCTTTTGCCATCAAGCGTGAGGAGTTGAACATCGAGAAGATAGGCTTCCTGAAAAATCTGGTCATGCTCATCTGGAAAGGAACCCAAGGTGAAGTCACCAAGACGGAAGACCGTCTCATAGAGCAGGTTATCACGGAATACTTCGATGAATACTTCATGAAGAAACAAATAGAGAACCTGTCGTTCAACACATTCTATGAGTACAGTACAGTCCGTATTCCTCAGATTATAAAGGAGAACAACCTGGCAGGAATCGACCTTGCATCCTACAACTATCTGCTGAAGGACTTCTACAAGGGTGGTAGTCATGAGCTTACACTCAATGAGAACCTCGACACAAAGCTGTTTGATGAGACCTTCATCGTCTTTGAGATTGACTCCATCAAGGATGACCCTCTCCTTTTCCCTCTTGTTACACTTATTATCATGGACGTTTTCATCCAGAAGATGCGTATCAAGAAGAACCGCAAGGTGCTTGTCATTGAAGAGGCTTGGAAAGCCATTGCTTCGCCAATGATGGCAGAGTACATCAAATACCTCTACAAGACAGCTCGTAAGTTCTGGGCTTCGGTGGGTGTGGTTACTCAGGAGATCCAGGACATTGTTGGAAGTCCTATCGTGAAAGAGGCTATCATCAACAACTCTGATGTGGTGATGCTGCTTGACCAGAGCAAGTTCCGAGAACGCTTCGACGAAATCAAGGCAATCCTGGGTTTGACAGATGTGGACTGCAAGAAGATCTTCACCATCAACCGCCTTGAAAACAAGGAAGGCAGAAGCTTCTTCCGAGAAGTCTTTATCCGCAGAGGAAGTGTTGGAGGCGTGTTTGGTGTAGAAGAACCTCATGAGTGCTATATGACTTATACCACCGAGCGAGCAGAAAAGGAAGCTCTGAAACTCTACAAGAAAGAGTTGAAATGCGACCATCAGCATGCCATCGAAGCCTATTGCCGAGATTGGGAACTGTCAGGAATCACCAAATCCCTGCCATTTGCCCAGAAGGTGAACCAGACTGGTCATGTGCTGAACCTCAAACCCAAGAGGAAATTTGATGAGTATATGTAACAAGTCATAAACGATAATATTCAAACAATGAAACGCTATCTGATAATACTTACTCTCAATCTCTGTGCCGTAGTACCTACGATGGCACAGTACTACAGTGTTAACTATGACAAGCGCACTGTAGAAGCAATGACAGCCGCTTTTGCAACAGAGGCAGCTACTGAGGCGTATTATGCCGAACAGGTAGCCAAGATACGTGAACACTATCAGGCGGCAGAGGTGGCAGCGGCAGGAATCTTCACATCCAAGTTCCTTGACCGCAAAGCCCTCACCCATCTGGGACTATGGACAAGTTCGACGGAGAACTACTATTACCGCCGTATCTACAACATGGTGTCGGCCAAGATCATGCCGAAGATATGGACTGTAGCTGGAATGATGCTTAAAAGTCCACAGAATGCTCTCTACTGGGGAAGCTATTTATATAAGGTATGTGAAGAGACCAAGACTCTCTGCTATCAGTTTGAGTCAATCGTCACCAACAGCACCCTCTCGTTCAAGGATATTGCATTTCTGGAGATCAACCAGGAATTGGCGGCTATTCTGAAACTCTCGGAGTTGGGCAACGTGGATTGGGAAGCGATGTTTGACAACTTTTCCGGGTTCGGTTCCAACTTTACGAAGGAGAATCTGAAGGAAGACATAGACAACCTGTATGCCATGGGAGTCAACCTTGCTTCTGCTGGAGCTGGTAATGCTGTAGGCTCAATCCTTGGCAACAGTAGTTTCAGTGGTACGATGATGGATAAGACAAGCAGCGTCATTGAGATTGCAGAAAATGTGTATGGACTCTACAACAGTCTGTCTGCAAATGCAGGCAATACGCTCTTGCAGTTTGTTGGAGGAAGGGACAGCATTGCAAATCTCTTCTCTTTATCGAACTACAATCTGACCTCTTGGGTAACAGACTATGCCCGTGAAGGAATGGGACAATACTACACCCAGCGATGGTATATCTATAGAGTTGATGCCGGTAATGTGAAGCTGTGCGACTACTATCCACCTACAGACAATGATGCCATCATCAAAGGTGATCACTGGTATCGTATCAGCACAAAGGACAAAAACTATACTCCAACATCGGCAGAAAGAGAAGCAGCATTGAGAAACTCAGAAAGCCATGCTGGATGGAGTCGAAGTGATGTTCTGCAGCATAACAACTCAAACGACGGCTTCAATTATAGCATAACCTACTATATGTCAGGCTATATTCTCAGCAAGAAGAAAAGTGGTCAATATGCTAAAGCCTATGCTTACGAGATTCATGTTTCAAAGAGCTGGTACAAAAAGGAAGTTGCCTTTGAGGATGTCTTTGATTCCTACACAATGGACATGAACACGTTCAAAGCCGGATTGAATGCACGACTGAAAGAACTCAATGATAACGAGGAAGGTTACACCTACTATCTTTCAAGTGATGCAAAGAGATACTATCAGACAACCGATGCCAAGAAGATTGCAGGATGTGAAACAGCAACTATCAGTGTTACCTGCCATGGCGGTACCAAACTTGGTGAAGCATCAACCCAATACAAGTGTTCGAGTTGCGGAGGTAGCGTGAATGGTCACACCAAGCAGTGTGCCATGGCCACGAGTGTCACTCATGAAAGCGTCAACACTTCTGAGATTGATTCCAAAATTGCTGAAACAGAGAGGAAAATAGCTTCTCTACAGTCTGAAATCACAAACTTGGAGGCAGAGAATACGGAACTTCTGAGAAGAATCAAGAATTCAAATGTGAATGATGCAGCGAGGTATCGTCAACAGTACAATGCCAACAAAGACCGTATAACAGCATTGAAGTCAGATAAGAGCAAAGCCGAATCAGAACTTGCCCAGTACCAAAAGGCAAAGCAAGAGGCTATTGATGGAGAAAATGCCGTGACAGACGATTATTACCGCATTCCGGCCATCATGCAAGATTGCAAGACTGCCTATAATCTCAGTTGGAATGGTTCGGGGGCTTGGGAAGGTAATACTTTCGTTCGTACTGCTTCCATGCCGAATATCAATGGTGTCATTACTTTCAAGGCAACAGTTTCAATAGCAAGAAAGCCTAAGTACTTCATGGGCATCAAGATACACCGTGCCATCGTGCAGATTTCATGGACTCTGACCACGGAATATAGCGATACGCAAGTTGTGGCTGTAGTAAACCTCGATCCTGCTAAAACCGATGAGGAGAAAGCAGCCGAAGTGAATGCCAAACTTGCTGAGATAGCCCGTGACTATCCAGACTGTGACCCTACGGTTGAATATGCCAAGAGTAGCCCTGTGGAATCAGACAATACGGATGATACTTATCATTTGCTCTGGTCAAGTGACCGACTGGAGATTGCACGTCAGATAGACAGCCGTCTCACCAAGATATTTGCCGATCTGGTGTCATTGGAGAAGATGATGCATTACAAGCATTCCATCATAGACATTCTGAGGAGTGTCGCTCCCCCACTGAATGACGAGCAAGGCAGAAGACTGACGCTCATAGAAAAGTGCAGGAAACGATGGTTGCGACATGCAGCTGATAGCGGACATTCAGATAGTTATAACGGAAAATATGATGACGATGAAGAAGAAAACAGTGAATAGCAAGATATTGACAATACTCATTTGTCTGTTTACTCTTTTGCCTTCGGTAGCAAAGGCTCAGGTGGGTTTTGATGCAGTTTCTATCGAGGCCTATATCAAAGATCACAAGCAACAGCGCAGTCTGCTGCTTGTGCGTTCCACCTTGGAGGCAAGCAATAAACTGCTGCATGACTATAGCGGCGATGCCAACTTAGGCTTCAGAGACATCAACAAGGAACTGGATAAGTACACCAGGGCATTTGATGTGATTGACATTCTGTACCAGTCACTCCGCACCAGTCTCAATGTGTACAGCACCTATGAGAATGTGAGTGACAAAGTCGGTGACTATAGAAAGATGCTAAATGATTTCAGGAAGAAATGCCTGGAAAGAGGAAACATCATGAGTACCGATACGCTGATCATCACCATCAACACCAAGGCTTTGGCTAAGATTGCAGATGAAGGCGACAATCTCTATAGGTCTGTAAGTGATTTGCTGCTATATGCTACTGGAGCTGCGGCATGTTCAACGTCAGACTTGCTTCTCATTCTTACAAACATCAACAACTCGCTCGACAACATCAACAAGCATCTCAACAAGGCATACTTTGAAACATGGAGATATATCCAAGTGAGAATAGGCTATTGGAAAAAGCAGGTGTACCGTGCCAAGAGCAAGGAGGAAATCATAAGTGATGCCTTTGGACGATGGAGAGGCGCAGGATATTTAGGCTATTAGGATTATAAATAAAAACTCAATGAATATGAAACATTTAATCTCTTCACGGACAGCACTTTGTCTATGTGGCTTGACGTTATGCTTTGACGCATCAGCCCAAGGCTATGTGAGTTACAACCATGATGCAGCCAAGATGAATCAGATTACGGTTCAGGAGATTGGTACCGGTGGTCTCACTCCTGCATTCTATTATGATGCCTTACACAACAGCTATCAGAAGTCTGCAGCAAAAAAGAACAAGCAGTTTTTCAGAACCATGGCAGGAGTCTCTGCATACCAGCAGGTGGATGTTGCAGACAGCATCAAAGCTTCCCTTACCCAACGAGCAGAAATCGAAGCACTCAACATTGCAGACCGGCAGATTGACATTGCCTGGCTTGCAGAAGGAAACAAGATCAACTCCAAGCTCTCGGACTTTCAGGCGAATATTGACCGAATAGTAAGCGCTGGTGGTTCTGTTTCTGACAAAACACGATGGACAGAATACTACAAGATGTATAAGACCGCCATCAAGGAGATGCAGGATGCCTATATGCCTAATGCCCAGCGCAAGCAGCAGTATCTTGCCATCTATGATGACATTACCAAACAGAATGAGACACTTATCTCCTTTTTAGTCCAACTAAGCAACAAGAGAAAGACCTCCTCCTTGCTTGCTGCTCGACTTGAAAGAAGAAACAATGTGGCCAGCCACGCATCATCAGCAATCAGCCGATGGCGTGAAGCAGGCAAAAAGAATATAGGAAATAACTCCGGAGGCTCAGGAACTGATGACTCCGACGAAAATAACATAGTAAGACAATAAAACATGGCAGATTCAAACATCCTTTCCGATTTCGGTATCAAGATCCTCGAACAGGAGATTGATGATGTGATTTTCCAGACCAACGAGTTCCTTTGTGATGCCACGTTCACAGGCTCACAAGGTCCGTTTTGGTGGATATTGCAGATGTGTATGGCTCTGGCTGCGCTGTTCTCGATAGTCGTAGCTGGCAGTATGGCCTACAAGATGATGGTAAAGCATGAGCCGATAGACATCATGAAGCTGTTCAAGCCTCTTGTGGTCAGTGTCATCCTCTGTTGGTGGTACCCACCTGCAGATACCGGCATTACAAACAACGGCAGCAGCTGGTGTGTACTTGACTTTCTCTCCTATATCCCTAACTGCATAGGTTCATACACCCACGACTTGTATGAAGCTGAGTCCGCACAGATTGAGGATAAGTTTGAAGAAGTCCAGGAGCTCATCTATACACGTGATACTCTTTATAACTCATTACAAGCCCAGGCTGACGTAGCCCATTCTGGCACATCGGATCCAAACCTAATAGAGTCCACCATGGAACAGGCTGGTGTGGATGAAGTGACAAACATGGAAACTGATGCTTCGAAGCTCTGGTTCACATCACTCACAGCTGGTGCGGTGGTAGGCATAGACAAGGTGATTATGCTCATAGCATTGATAGTCTTCCGTATAGGCTGGTGGGCAACTATCTATTGCCAACAGATACTCCTGGGTATGCTGACGATATTCGGTCCGATACAATGGGCATTCTCTCTCTTGCCGAAATGGGAAGGAGCCTGGGCAAAGTGGCTGATACGTTATCTCACGGTACATTTCTATGGAGCAATGCTATACTTCGTGGGCTTTTATGTCCTTTTACTCTTTGATATAGTGCTCTGCATTCAGGTGGAGAACCTTACAGCCATTACGGAAAGTGAGCAGACGATGGCAGCATATCTGCAGAACTCGTTCTTCTCAGCCGGTTATCTGATGGCAGCAAGCATTGTAGCATTAAAATGTCTGAACCTCGTTCCAGACCTTGCTGCATGGATGATTCCTGAGGGCGACACAGCATTCTCTACCCGAAACTTCGGTGAAGGTGTGGCACAGCAAGCCAAGATTTCAACCCAGGGCATGATTAGTAAAGTGATGTAAACAGCAAATAATACATATATAATAAGGTATGGTAATAAAGAATCTCGAAAACAAAATCAAGTTGGTGATGATTATCTGCTCACTCTTCCTTGTGGGCTGCATCATCATCTGTATCTCCAGCATTTGGACAGCCAAGCAAATGGTTTCAGATGCTCATCAGAAAGTGTACGTGTTGGATGGCAATGTTCCTATTCTCGTACAGCGCAGCACCATGGAAGAAACGCTCGATGTGGAAGCAAAGAGTCATGTGGAGATGTTCCACCATTACTTCTTCACTCTTGCGCCAGATGACAAGTACATCAAATATACAATGGATAAAGCCATGTATCTGGTCGATGAAACGGGTCTTGCGCAGTACAATACATTAAAGGAGAAAGGCTTCTACTCAAACATCATGGGTACGAGTGCCGTATTCAGTATCTTCTGTGACAGTATCAAGTTCGACAAGGAGAAGATGGAGTTCACCTACTATGGCAGACAGCGTATTGAGCGACGCACAAGCATTCTTACCAGAGAACTTGTGACGGCAGGTCATTTGAAGCGTGTTCCCCGAACCGACAATAACCCACATGGTTTGCTCATCACCAACTGGAGAACCCTTCTCAATAAGGATATAGAACAAAAGACCAAACTGACATATTGATATGGGATGGAAGAATATATTTATCGGTGAAAAGATGCCAGACAAAGATGATCCTCAATATCGTCAGAGATATGAGACTGAGGTGCAGGCAGGACGCAAGTTTGCCAAGACGATGAAGCTTGATGTGCTTGCAGCCAAGGTACAACTGTTTGCTAATGACCATAAACTGTTGTTCCTCTACCTTGTATTTGGTTTCATAATCTTCTGTTTTGGTCTGAACATCTACAGGTTGGTAGTGGTGTATAGTCATCAACAGTCAAGACAAAGTGCTACGGAAAGGCAAGAGCAGATGTTGCGTCTGCGACACAGCAAAGTCTGGAAAGCTGTTGAAAATGCCTACACCACGCATCCTGCCATGAATAGAGATAATCAAAAGAATAATAACGAAAAGATAGATAACGATGGACGCATTGAAAAAGATTAACTGGAAACAGCCCAAGTATATGATACCGCTTATCATTTACTTCCCTCTGTTGTTTGTCGGCTACTTCGTCATTGACCTCTTTCATACGGAGAAGGCTGAGATTCCTGATGGTCTCACTACGACCGAGTATCTTAATCCAGACCTGCCTGATGCCAAAATGAAGGGAGACGGTATTGGTAACAAGTATGAGAGTATGCTCAAATCATACGGTAAGATAGACGATTATTCAGCAGTAGGAAACATTGAACGCAATGAAGAAGATACCAAGGAAGAGTATGATACAAAGTACTCAGATGAAGAACGTAAACAGGTGGAAGCCCAGGAAGCCGAGAAACTCTCTGAGATGCAAAGGCAGCTACAGGAGAGCGCACAGAAAGGCCAGGAAATCGCCAAAGGCAACAATTCTGCAGAAAATGATCGCTTAGCTCGTGGCAAACAGCGTGAGCAGGAGGCGATGGAAGAACTCAATCGAGCCATTGCCCAGGCAAGGATTCAGGCTCAGCAGGTCTCTACCCCATCCATGCAGGCCGAAGTAACTGCCAAAACGGGCGATGTCAAGGAAGGAAAGGTTGAAATTCCGGAAAAGAAGAAGACCGATGATGAACCGCATGAGGTCGTCAAGAAGGTCAAGGTTACTTCCGACTACTTCAACACCCTGTGTGATAATGACAAGGAAGCTGGACTTATCAAGGCTATCATAGACGAGAACATCAAGGCGGTGGATGGATCAAGAGTACGACTTCGTCTGCTCGATGATATTGTCATCAATGAAACGGTCATTCATAAAGGCTCCTACATCTATGCCACCATGAGCGGCTTCGGTTCACAGCGTGTCAAGGGCACAGTCAAGAGTATCATGGTAGATGATGACATCGTCAAGGTAAACCTTTCGCTCTATGATACCGACGGACTTGAAGGATTATATGTACCAAGCAGCCAGTTCAGAGAGACCACAAAAGATGTTGGTAGCGGTGCTTTGAGCAATACTTCAACCCTTACCAACAGTACATCTACTGGAGGTGGCAATCTGGCATCCTGGGGTGCACAAGCCGTTACCAATGCCGTTCAGAAGACAAGCAACGCCATCAGCAAGGCCATCAAGAAGAACTCAGCCAAGCTGAAATATGGAACCTTTGTGTATCTCATCAATTCACGTTCAAACCAGAAAGATAAATAATAAACATATACGAATATGAAGACTATCAAGAAATTCTGCGCATTGGTAGTATGCGCATTAGCCTCTCTCCCATCCATGGCACAACAGACGTATCAGGAAATGGAGCAGCTAACCATCAATGAGAATGTCACAACAGTCATTACCGCCTCTGAGCCAGTACGCTTCGTTGATATTTCTACGGATGCAGTGGTCGGCGACCAGCCAATCAACAATACCATCCGTCTGAAACCCAAGGAAGGTGCAGCCGTACATGCCGATGGTGACATCCTTGCTATAGTGACGATAGTTACCGAGCGTTACAGAACCCAGTATGCTCTGATATACACTACACGAATGCAGGAAGCAGTCACAGACAAACAGATTCTTGCCTCTGAGAAGATTCCATACCATAATCCTTCTGTATCAATGAGTACTGAGGATATGACCAGATATGCCCGAAAGATATGGAACTCACCGGCAAGAATACGAAACGTGAGCACCAAGCAGCACAGAATGACCATGAGGTTGAACAACATCTACTCTGTTGGAGAATACTTCTTCATTGATTTCAGCATTGAGAACCGTACCAATATCCGCTTTGACATTGATGAGATGCGTATCAAACTGAATGACAAGAAGGTTTCCAAGGCAACTAATGCCCAGATGATTGAGCTTACGCCAGCTATGGTGCTTGACCAGTCCAAGACTTTCAAGTATGGTTATAGAAACGTTCTTGTGCTCAAAAAGATGACATTCCCTAACGACAAGGTGCTGACTATCGAGATTTCAGAGAAGCAGATTAGCGGAAGAACTATCAATCTGGATATAGACTACGAAGATGTTCTGTATGCCGACTCATTCAATTCATATTTAATGATGGAGGAATAAGACGATGAAGAAATACATATTGTCATTGATGATGGGACTGTGCGTATCAGTCTCATCATTCGCCCAGAGCCATAGCGACCGCATATCCGTAGGTGTAGGTGCTTTGTATCAGAGAGGTTTGGATGCCACAATCTCATGGGAACATGAAACACGCTATCACAATGCATGGGAGTACTTCATCAACGGCTACATCAAATGGGATGAATGTGCATCATGCGGACACGTCTGTCCAGAGTCATTTTGGAACAACTACCGTACATGGGGAATAGGTGCTGCCTACAAGCCTTGTGTGGCAAGAGGAAGGAACAACTACGGAAACCTCCGTATTGGCGCAAGTGCTGGCAGTGACACAGACAAGTTTGTTGGTGGCTTGCATGTCGGTTACGAGCATAACGTTGCCCTTCGTCACGGATGGGGATTGTTTGTTCAAGCCAAATGTGACCTCACTCTTCCCAAACGGGAAGACTTGTTTCGCACTGGCATCGTGATAGGATTCAAGATACCCACATTAAAGAAATAGCAACAATGAAGATACTAAATATCATTTGTACTACTCTCATGGCAGTAGCATTTGCCTCATGCGATGAGCATCGAGACTTTCCTGATACGGCAATGAAGACCTGCGATATCCTCTGTACAGATGGCAAAGTCGTAAGATTCGAGGAAGTTAAGTCCCAAAACAAGACTCCTATTGCTGTGGTGTTCTATGTGAATCAGAACGAGAACATACAAGGCACAGGCTATGCTGTCTATCTAAAGGACATTGAACCGTTTGCCTATTCTGACTCTCTCGGAATGAAGCATAACACATCAGCTGATATTGCTGCATTTGATGGCAATGGCAATACTCATGCTATGTATTCCACTGGAACTTCGCCTGCAGCTTCAGCAGTTTTTGACATGTGGCAATATGGTCAGAGTGCCTACATCCCTTCAGTTGCTCAGATAAAACTCTTGTATCAAGCACGTAGTGCGGTTAATACGTATATTCGCAAGTGCGGAGGCGATGTGATTCCAGACAATCCGGATGAGTGTTGGTATTGGACATCGACAGAGGTTAAAGACCAGGAAACAGCCAAAGCCTGGTTATACTCGTTAGCCTCAGGAGCAATTCAAGAAACACCAAAAACGCAAGCACATAAAGTCCGTCCTATCATCACTTTATATAATTAGCATTAAATATTCACTATAACACAAGAATAAGGTTTCATGGAGGAAACAAAAGAATTACAGACCATGTATAAGATATTCCGCTGTCTGATATACTTATCATTGATAGTGGAGTTCTTTGAGTATGCTATAGACCCAGCGTTGCTTGACTATTGGGGTGGCATTGTTTGTGACATACATAGCCGTGTAAAGCGGTGGTTCATCTATATGGATGGCAACCTCGTATGGAGCAAGATTGCTACCATCGTGCTTATTTGTATCACCTGCATTGGCACCCGAAACAAGAAACATTTGGAGTTTGACGCTCGCCGTCAGGTGTTCTATCCGTTGGTAGGTGGACTGTTCGTTACCATACTGTCTGTATGGCTTTTCGGTCATCGTATGGATATGAGGTTCTATACCATCAGTCTGAACATCTGGCTTTACATGGCTACCTCTATTCTTGGTACCATCTGCATCCATGTTGCCCTTGACAATATCTCAAAGTACCTGAAGGAAGGATTGCTCAAAGACCGTTTCAACTTCGAGAACGAGTCTTTTGAGCAATGCCAGGAACTGCAGGAGAACAAGTATAGCGTAAACATCCCGATGCGCTATTACTACAAGGGCAAGTTTCGCAAAGGTTGGGTGAATATCGTGAACCCTTTCCGAGGAACATGGGTAGTTGGCACCCCTGGTTCCGGTAAGACATTCTCCATCATCGAGCCGTTCATCCGCCAGCACAGTGCCAAGGGTTTTGCTATGGTTGTCTATGATTATAAGTTTCCGACGCTTGCGCAGAAGCTGTATTATCACTATAAGATAAACCAGAAGGCCGGGAAGGTGCCACATGGATGCAAGTTCAACATCATCAACTTTGTGGATGTGGAATACTCCAGACGTGTGAATCCTATTCAGCAAAAATACATCGGCAATCTTGCTGCAGCCAGTGAAACGGCTGAAACCCTTTTGGAGTCTCTGCAGAAAGGCAAGAAGGAAGGTGGTGGCGGTAGCGACCAGTTTTTCCAGACATCAGCGGTCAACTTCCTGGCAGCTTGTATCTATTTCTTTGTCAACTACAAGAAGGTGCCATACGACAAGAACGGCAATCCTCTTATTGCAGAGATGACAACAGAACCAAAGACTCATCGTCCGAAACCTACAGGCAGAGTCTTCGACCATACCGGCAGAGAGGTGGAACCAGAGTATTGGTTGGGCAAGTACAGTGACATGCCCCATATCCTTTCTTTCCTTAATCTCGATTACCAGACAATCTTTGAGGTTTTGGAAACAGATCCAGAGGTTGCTCCTCTCCTCGGTCCTTTCCAGACTGCCATGAAGAATAAGGCTATGGAACAGTTGGAAGGTATGATAGGTACGCTCCGTGTCTATACCTCTCGATTGGCTACCAAGGAGTCATATTGGATATTCCATAAGGATGGTGATGATTTTGACCTGAAGGTGTCTGATCCTAAGAATCCGTCATATCTGCTCATAGCCAACGACCCAGAGATGGAAAGTATCATTGGTGCGTTGAATGCTTTGATTCTGAACCGTCTTGTTACCCGTGTCAACACTGGTCAGGGCAAGAATATTCCTGTCAGCATCATCGTGGACGAGTTGCCTACGCTCTACTTCCACAAGATTGACCGACTTATCGGTACTGCCCGAAGCAACAAAGTTAGCGTAGCTCTCGGTTTTCAGGAGCTGCCACAGCTTGAATCTGACTACGGCAAGGTAGGTATGCAGAAGGTTATCACCACAGTCGGTAACGTAGTGAGTGGTTCAGCAAGAGCAAAAGAGACATTGGAATGGCTCTCCAACGACATCTTCGGCAAGGTAGTTCAATTAAAGAAAGGTGTGACCATCGACCGAGACAAGACCTCCATCAATCTCAATGAGAACATGGACAGCCTTGTTCCTGCAAGTAAAATCTCAGACATGCCTACAGGTTGGATATGCGGTCAGTCTGCCCGTGACTTCATAAAGACAAAGACCGGGCGAGGCGACAGCATGAACATCCAGGAGTCGGCAGAGTTCCAGACCTCTAAGTTCTATTGCAAGACGGACTTCGATATGAAGAAGATTGCTGAGGAAGAAGCTGACTATGCGAACTTCAAGATACCAAAGTTCTACACCTTCCCATCCAAGGATGCCAAGGAGCGAATCCTGTATCAGAATTTCGTGAGTGTAAACCTCGATGTCAAGAATATGATTGACGAGATAAACAAATTCAAGATAAAATGACTTTCAGAAAGATAATATTATTCCTGCTCATATCATTGAGTCTGGTTGCGAATGTCCAGGCTCGAATGCCAACAGAGGGACCGGCATCAACGTCGGCTTCCATTTTTGAATTGCCACCTTTCGAGCGTGCGGTATGCTGCATCAGATTCTATGAAGGCATGCACCGAGCTAAGGACTATCCTTATGTTGGTTATGGGCATAAGCTCAGACCTGGAGAGCGTTACTCTGCTAATATGTCAACATATGAAGCAGAGCAACTTCTTCGTAAAGACCTCAGAGAATTATGTGCTATGTTTCGTTCCTATGGTCAGGACTCCCTACTCCTTGCTGCTTTGTCCTATAACATCGGACCATACAAGGTGACTGGATATAAGGGCAAATACCCTAAAAGTTCTGTTTTAAAGAAACTCGAAGTAGGCAACCGGAACATCAGAGACGATTATGTGAATCATTGCCATTGGCGAGGGAAACGAATCCCTTCCATTGAGCGCAGACGATATGCAGAACTCATGTTATTATTTATCCCATGACAGAGAACGAACCAATCAAAACCGTTTCTGACGGTATTACATTCCTATCCACTGGTAGATATTATGATGGTATCAACCGGTGGGTAGCTCATAAACTGAAAGATGGAGACAATGATGCAATAGACTATGCTGCACGCCAGATAGCAAAGCTGTTACCACAAAATGCGGTTCTCGTTCCAATCCCAGGACATCATGGCAAAGCCGAACAGACCATGCAGTTGGCAAAGGCTATCTCGTCATATACTCATCTCCCTATCGTTGAAGCCCTCCGTGGCATAGAGCGAGGCTCACAATATGATGCCAAGAAAAGAGGCCAGACGCTTTCTGCCGAAGATATGGGGTTCTACAAATATAAAGACTTACCCTCGAATCGTACACCTTATCTCATTGACAATGTAGTAGATACAGGCAACACCGCAAAGGCAGCTGTCAAAGCACTTGGCTGTGGAACAGCTGCTTCATTTGCTATGAGCGATACTCTTCTACAAAGAGAAGAAACCAGAAGTCTTCGCCGATAACACTATTATAAAGATTGATTTATGCCCAAACCAAGAAAGAAACAAATAAAGCCAATCGCAACTGCAACAATCTACCATTGTAAGGATTGTGCTAATAGTTACGATTGGCATAGTAAAGCTTTAGACGGCCACCTTATCCTGTGCCGTTGTCCACACAAGCAGGAAGGTGGTCGCTATTGTATATTTCTTAATGACCCACAATGTGAGCATTTTATAATGAGACTTGAAGATGTACAAACTCCTTAATACTCAAATATCCATTTGGTATCATCGTAAGGACACCACTTTTGGAATAATGCTTCTATGTAGAGAACCATACCTAATTTTTCAACAGACATTGACTGAGCAAATTGCAGAGCCTCGCCCGTTAAACTTTCGATAGTTTCAGTTGCAAGTTCAGACCACATTTTGATATTGATACGACCAGTACAAAATCTCATTTCCCCATACCAAAATTTTCCTTTCGTTGTATCTTTCCATTCAGACGGACAATCCTTCTCGCCTTGGTAGTATTTACACATAGATGCACGAGTCTGTATTTCAGCAAGTATCGGGAGGTTTATTAAATGACAACTTTCATTCAATGCACAAGATAAAGCATTACAAAATTCTGCCCAAGAACGTTCTCCTGAAAGTTGTGTATTTGATATATGCCACTTTTCAGATCTTTCTTTCAATTGGAAACGACCAATAAGGCAACCACTTCTGTACACATACATCCAACCATCGTCAAGATATAATCCATATCGGTTGTCCCATCCAGTTGGTGAACACATTAGAATCGATTGCTTCTGACTTTCTGAGAAAAATATATACTCATAAAGGTTTGCTGTATCTTTCCAATGATGACGCTCTACATTCGTCAATGCCATGTTTTTAGGATAAAACGTTCTGTATTTAGAGTAATCGCCAATAAGTTCATTGCATAAAGCATGATGATAGCCAAAGTTTTCTCCTATCTGTAGCAAATCAAAAGTATATGTTATTTCTCCATCCTTTGCATACTTCTTTTTGATAAGGTTATACTTGCAACCATACATCGCACTTGCAAAAGACGCAGTAATAATGGCTATCAGATGTCTGTCACCTTCCCATTTCATTGCATTATGTACCGAAGATGTAAAGTCAAAGCCACGATAAAACGAATCCCATGCACGGAACACACAAGACAAAATACTATATCTGTTATTGCATTCAGTTGCTTCCTGCTGGTAAGACTTCCATTCCCAAGATTTACTAAGATTTTCAAAAGCATCAACAGAATGATAAACTTCACTTTTTGTCATTCCCTTTCTCAGACATCTAATAAGACCAATGACAAACATACGAGCATACCCTTCTTCCTTGTCTGTAGAAAAAATGTCTTCCAAATCTCTTGGTGTTTCTAAATTATCGTGCCAGGCACACATAAGTTGCCACATCAACCATTGGCCATTTACCTTTAACTTCTCCCTAAAAGATAAATCTTCACTTGTTCTTATAATACTTACATCCTGCTCAGGGACATAAAGAACATTTCTGCTTGCAGCTCGGAAGTAGGCATGACCATACACCGACAACTCAATCTTCTCACAATCTTCAGAAATGAGTTGCTTCCAAAACGTATCTTTATCATTTTCATACGTCCATGCTGCCAAATCGCCAATTATCGCACCAATCATAAGCTATAGAACATTTGTTAGTTGATAAACATCATTACCTTCTTCTGGAGTAGAGAATCGAACTTCGCCTTCCTCTGTAACAATTATATATTTTGGAGGATATGCAGGATCAACCACCAATCCAGGTTCATTTGTAATGCGAAACACCCATTTTTCATCGAGATAGCACACAAACTTAACACCATACAAGCTGTTTGCCTTAGCAAAACTTCTTGCTATACGTGTCTCTTTGGTATAGATACGTTGTCCCCATTTTAGCAGAACAAATGGAATGTTGAATGGAAGACCTTCACAAAGAAAATCATGTTTAGTGAAGTCCATACGCAATTTCCTTTCCTTATTCATCATATAGCGCAAAGCATTCATGACATTCCACAAATCAAACATTGGAAAACCATCTTCTGCTTGATATTCTTCCAATGCTATAAGACTCAGTTCCGAAACGGACATTTCTGTGCCTATTGGCAAAGTCTTCATCTTATCATAAAGAATCTGAGCTATTTGTTTATTATTATCTGAGTATTCCATTATCTTCTGTATTCATACTTATAAATTATCTGTTTGCCAATCGAGCAATTCATCATCCGTTGTTGTTGGATAGTTGTAATGCTCAATCAATTCTCGTTCCGTAAATGTTCTTTTGAAAGTACTGCCTAAAAGCAGAACTATCATATCATCTACCCTCCTGTTGCACTCTTGGAGCTTGGAATTGTAAAGACCTTGAAGAGCCTTTGTACCAATGTATGCTCCTGTTCGTGCTTCCAAAGTACCAGAGAAAGTATTTTCCAATTCCTCCGTAGCAATTCTATAACGAAGAAGAACATTCAGAAGTTGCTCTCTGTCCTCGTTTAGCTGAAATTGTTTCAGCAGATGTTCCATTCGCCATGATTCATCGGACACTTCACAGAGCTTCTTTTTGAGTTGCTCAAAGTCCGACACATCGATATTCGATTCCGACAGAACTTTTCTGTTGTCGAAATTTGAGAATACAAGGCTGATGATTTCGAATGGATCCGACTCTTTCAAATTGTAATCGAGATAACCACTTATTACAGCTGCTACCCTACGAATCCTTACCTGGCTGTCCCAAGGAAGGTTTTGAAAAGGAATCGTGTCATTCGTCATCCAGGCGATGCCTATATATTCCCTCACTAATCTGTTGGCATCCCATGAAGCAATTTTGCCTTTAGAATTATATTCTATTTGAGCTTTTTTCATATCATTGTTTATTAAAAATCTCAATTCTTTGGCAAAGGTAAATCTCATTTATGCAGCCTATCTGCATCTCAAAATAAAAATCGATAAAATCTTCTTGAATGCCTTAAACACCCAATTTTGGGGCAAAGATACAAAATACTTGGACATAAATTGATGTTTTTATCATTTTTTTGAGCGTAAAACCTCTTTTTTTCCAATTTTATTATGATATATCGAATAAAAACACTACTTTTGCATATGTAGAAACATTAAATAAGCAATTATGGAAAATAAAGACCTGAACCGGCTGAAAGTTGTTCTAGCTGAAAAAAAGAGAACCAACAAATGGCTCGCTGAACAATTAGGTAAAGATCCAGCAACGATCTCCAAGTGGTGTACCAACAATGCACAACCGAATTTGGAGAATCTTGTTGAGATTGCAAAGTGTCTTGGAGTCACAGTCAATGATTTAATTCGATAATGTAAAAGGAACCCAGTATGCCAACAAACAAGAATGCAGCTATACGCTACCAGACTCTCGATAAATGCTTTCGAGACAGACGACATCGATACTACATTGAAGACCTCATCGACAAGTGCGAAGAGGCCATCTACTACTATAATGGCGTAGGAGGAGTGAGTCGGCGACAGATATTTGAGGACATCAAATTTATGGAAAGTGAAACAGGCTGGAGTGTGCCGCTTGAAAGAAAGCAAGATGGCAGAAGGGTTTATTATCGTTACCGTGATCCTGACTTTACCATCAATGCCCAACCACTGACAGAAGATGAAGCACGACAGCTTCGCTCTGTTATCATCACTCTCAGGCGTTTCAGAGGATTGCCAAGCAACGCATGGGTGGATGAAGTCATCTCCAATCTGGAATGGCGATTTGGACTTAGAGGCAAGCAGGAGAACATGATTGGCTTTGAACAAAACCCCTATCTCAGGGGACTGAACTTACTGCCTGACATCATAGATGCTGCTACAAGCCATCAAGCTGTAAGAATCACGTATCGCAACTATAAGAATTGCGATGAGGAGTACACCGTTGTTGTGCATCCTTGGTACATCAAGCAATACAACAACCGATGGTTCCTTATGGCGTATGATGCCGAGGCTGACAGAATATCAAACTATGCCCTCGACCGAATACAGAACTTCAATGTAGAGGAAGATGTGGCATACATACCAAATAAAGAGGTCGATTTTGAACACTACTTCGATGATGTGTTCGGTGTGACAATACCGCCATCAGACGTTGAAAAGATTAGGGTTCTGCTTCAATTCTCCAAAAAGCAATATCCCTATATCGTGTCCAAGCCCCTGCATCATTCGCAGGAAATAGTAGATGCAGAAAATCGCATTCTGGCTGTTGAAGTACGACCTACATACGAGTTTACGCAATTGATACTTTCGTTTGGATTTGACGTTAAAGTGCTCGGACCAGAGCCTTTCAAACAAGAGATATTGGCAAATCTACGTCGTAATTTGCAGAATTATGATGAAATGCAGATAGACTGCACCGATTAGTATTACATTTGCAAAAGTATTTAATAATAATGAATAAGAATAATAGTCCATATACAGCAGCATTGACAGGTGGGGGCTTTCTTTTCGAAGAGACACTCACCCTGTTGCCTTTACTTCAGGCTGAGAACAGTGAAGAACTGCTCCAAGAAGAAAAGGTTAACAACAATCTGCTGCATATCAATGCAGAAACTTCTAGGAAGAAGGTCATAACAGAAATCAGACGCAGGTATCAAACCATGGCACCTTCATTCTGGGATGACTTCAAGGAAATGAGTGATAGTGATAAGGTCATCGCACTGTTCTATGTGATTCTCAAAACATACAAGATATGTTTCGACTTCCATGTGAATGTAACCATGCGCAAGTGGAACAGTATTTCGAAGAGTATAGACAAGGAAGACCTCATGATGGAGTTTAATGAAATCTCTGCAAAAGACGAATTCGTTGACTCGTGGAGTGACACCACAAAGGGGAAGGTTGCTGGAGCATACCTCACTATCCTGAGAAAGGTGGGAATGCTGACCAATGACAACCGTCTTCATTCCCTGGTCTGCAACAATTACGACTACTACTTGGCAAAGGGAGAACCATGGTTCTTGGAAGCCAGCCTCCTGCAGCCATACGAAATAGATAACATAAAGAAATCAATGTGATATGACGATAAAAGAACTTGATGATAAACTGAACAGCCCTGGCTTCCAGGACACGGAGAACGGCGACCTGTTCTACAACTTCTTCATCTACCAATATCCGGCAGAGAAGGAGTATGACATCCGTCGGCAGATACAGGAGTTCAAGGCGAATCTCATTCGCCCGGTCAACTATGTGGATGTGCTTACACTGAATCTGTTTGAGGAGTTTTGCAACTTTCTCGACCAGAAGAAGTTCCTGCGTCATCCATCCATGCTGAAATACCAGTTGGAGAAAGAGCAGGCAGATCCGTCAAAGGCAAAGAACACCCAGGACACACTGACCCGTAATGCCCATTCTCCTGAGTTCGTGCAGTACATTCATCAACGTATCATCGACCATATCACCATCAAGGATCAATACCGCCGTCCATACGTTTTCCTGTATGGCATCGGCAGCATGTTCCCATATCTGAGAGTCAACGAGTTTCTTGCCCTCTATGAGGACTACAACGAGACCGGGAAGTATAAGATTATCGTCTTCTACCCAGGTCATCGTGACCAGAACTCCTTCCGTCTGTTCGATACACTCCCAGACAATCACACTTATCGTGCAACACTACTTATCAATGAGTAACTTATGAAACTGAAAGATTTATATAGCAAGCCAATCAACCGTGCTGTCAATCCTGCCGTCAGTGCTACCAAGTTTGACCCAGAGACAGAACGAATAGAAATACAGGAATACGTGTTTACGGATGAGATTATCAATGGTCTCTTCCGCATACTTGATGCCATCAAGAACAACAAACCATACGACCATGTGGGTATCTGGATTGACGGTTACTATGGTTCGGGTAAGTCTCACTTTCTGAAATATCTCGACTACTGTATCACTCCATCAACCCGTGAGAGAGCCGTAAACCGTCTTCTGGCAGCCGTAAAAGCCATCGACCCACTCGATGAGAAGCACAACCTCAATTTCGATTACGATGAGTTGCTCTCTATCGCCAACTGGTTGAAGCGTGCCACTATCGACACCTGCATCTTCAATCTGGAAACCAGTTACGATAACTCTACAGACAAGAAGAAGGCTTTCCTTCACGTATTCTGGAATGAGTTCAACGGCAAGCGTGGATTCAATAAGTTCAATATCACCCTGGCACAGAACCTGGAAAAACCTCTTGCCGAAAAGGGCGTATTCGAAGCCTTCAAGGAGCGCATTGCCGAGGAAGGTGGCGACTGGAACGACCCAGGTATGGCTGCCGACCTGATTGACAACGAGCTGGATTGGGTGTTGGATATTGCCAAAGAGCTTGCCCCTACCCTCTCTGTAGATAGCATCCGTGAGCGCATCATCAAGCGAGACACCAATATGAGCATCGACCGCTTCGGTATGGAACTGGCTTCCTACCTGAAGGACAAGGGCGATGACTACCGTCTGATTCTCCTTGCCGATGAGGTGAGCCAGTTCATCAACAAGGAACGTGACCGTTATCTCAACCTCCAGGAGATTATCACCAAACTCTCTGAGGCTTGCGACAACAAGGTATGGGTGGCTTGTACTGCCCAGCAAGACCTTTCTGAGATAATGGACGACTGTCATATTGCAGAAGAGAAGGATAAAGAAGGCAAGATTAAGGGACGCTTCGAAGTGAAGGTTTCCCTGAAAGGTACACAGCCAGAGGTAATCACCCAGAAGCGTATTCTCGACAAGAAAGAGGAAGTGAAGCCAGAACTTGCAGCCCTCTACAATAAATATAAGGCAGGTTTCGACCTTCAGTTCAAACTGCCTACATCATATAGTAGCTACGAAACACAAGATGATTTCGTGGACTACTACCCTTTCGTGCCTTATCAGTTCAAGCTGATTATGCAGGTATTCAACTCGTTCCTCAACCTCGGCTATGTAGCCAAGGAGGTAAAGGGTAACGAGCGAAGCATCATCAAGGTGATTCACTCTACTGCCAAGACGAATGCAGATGCAGAGTTGGGCAAGTTCATCTCTTTCGACGAACTCTATAACAATATGTTCGAAGAAGGATTGCAGGCTCGTGGACAGAAGGCTGTGGATAATGCTTTGCGCATGGCTCGCACCTACCAGACCGACCGCCCTGAGCGCACCCGTCTTGCCGTGAGAGTAGCCAACGTGCTCTTCATGATCTGTAATATTTCGCAGACCGACCAGCTGGTCTTCCCTGCAACCTTGGATAATGTAACCTCACTCCTTATCAACGATATGGAGACTCCTCGCCTCAATATCAAGAACGAGGTAGAGAAGGTAATAGAATTCCTTTGCGACAACAACATCATCCGTCGTGAGCAGGGAAAGCAGGGCGCACCTGAAACCTACGCCTTCTATAGTGAAGAAGAAATGAAGGTAGCTCAGCTCATTCAGAGCCAGGTGGTTGACAACAATACCCAGGCAGAGCAGCTGAAGGAAATCTTCAACCGTTACATCACGGCACTCCGTAACAAGGAGCAATACAAGACTCGCAGTTTCTCCGTGGGGCTTACCATCAAACAGCGCACCTTCCTCAGCAACAATCCAGATGTGCAGGTAGAGTTCGTAATGGATGCTGACTACGAAAGTGCTGAGCAGTTGGCTTTGCAGAACAGCAATGTGAACCGTATGGTTTACTATGTGGGTCCTCAATATCGTGACAACAAGCGTCTGTATAATGCCTTCTACTGGTATTGCCAGGCAAACCGATACATGGCTACTCCGGTAACAAGCGAGGACAACAAAAAGACACGTGATGAGTTTGAGAAACGTGCCAATGAACTTTACGACGGAATCATCAGAAAGGAGTTTGAGAAGATTCTCGATACCTGTCCTATCGTCTCTGGCCTCAGCGTGATAGATGAAGCCGAACTGGGACAGAAGCGTGGCAATGACCGCTATCGTGTAGCAATGGATAAACATCTTTCCAGCATCTATACCAAGGCAAACCTGGTGGATTACCCAAGCATGCCTCGCACCACGGAACAGTTGAAGAAAGCAATTCTCAGAAATGTCAACCCTGGCGACTACGATGGCATGAATGCCGTGCTTACTGATGCAGAGCACGAAGTAGAGATTTATCTCAACAAGCAGTTTGCTGAGGTAAACGTTTCTGATGTGCTTGCCAAGTTTGCAAAGGCTCCATACGGATGGGACAACATCTGCACACTCTATATTATCAATGAGTTGGTACGTCGTCATAATCGTGACTACTCTTACTCTAACAATCCGAATGTGGAGACATCAACAGTTGCCAACCGCATCGTCAGCGAGTCAAACAAGTTCACATTGCGCCAGGCTAAGGTCATCTCTCCGCAGGTAATCCAGAACTTCATTGCAGCATGGAAAGAGATTTTCGGTATTTCTGCCGTTCCAAGTTCTACAGACAGCACTCAGCTCTTCCGTGCCTGTCGAGACATAGAGAGCGACCGCAGCCTTGCCAAGTTCATCAAGGGCTATAAGGATATTGAGCAGCAGATTGCAGGATACCAGTTCTGCCAGCCTATCCGTGAGGCTATAGACCTCTTCGAGTCATGGCTTAACGAGCGTGATCCGCAGAAGTTCTTCAACCTCGTCATTACAGCAAAGGATGAAGCAAAGGTACTCATAGATAAGTGCAAGGAAGTGGTGCAGTTTACTCACGACCAGCTTGATACATACAAGCAGCTTATCCAATTCTTGGATGACAACCAGTATAACTTCCCATTCGTTCCAATGGAGATGCAGGGAGCAGTCACCGACTTCAATAAGTTGAAGAACGACCCATGGCCAATTTCTGGTCTTCGTGGTTACATCAAGCTGCAACGCCAGTTATCAGGCATATTGGATGGTGTACGTGATGAACTCCGAGAGAAAATCAAAGCAGCCTATAATGATATGTTCGACTATCTGAAGCAGGTGGCCGAGAAACAGCATGTTCCTGAGAGTGTACTGTCTGACCGTGAAACAGTTATCCGTGTCAAGACCACTCCTACCAATATTCTGGTACTGCAGAACAATGTCAATACAGATACATTCTATCAGGAGCAGGTGGATAAGATTATGTCTTATAACCCACCTCTGCCTCCAGGAGGTGAAGGAGACGGTAAACCAGAACCACCAAAAACTCCAGACAAGCGCATCCGCAAGGCATCTTTGCAAACTAAGACAAAGTTGCCTATTACGAATGCAGAGGATATAGAACGCTACCTGGAAGGTCTGCGCCAGCAGCTCGAAAAGCTGCTTGTTGACCAGGATGGTGTAATGATTATCAAATAAAAATCCATGTTCTAAAGATTAAGTATGGACACAAATAGAATCAAACGCTTCGCTACCGAAGCACGAAATATATTGAAAGCCGGCATTGCTGCCAAGATTACTACGCTTGGCTTCGACAAGAAAGGCAATGTAGCTGAAGAGCATCGTCCACAGCTTATGCAGGGCGGTTCACTTTGGAATGACCAGTTACAAACAGAGGGCTTCTACTACCAGTGGATGTCCCTCTATAACCGTATTCAGCAGAAGGGTATCAGCGAGGTGTATGAGGAAGCTGCATACACATGGTTCAATCGTCTCTGTGCCATCCGAATCCTGCAGAAGAACAATCTCTGCAGCCCGGTTCTGGCGTATGCTGATGCTGCACGCACTCCTGTCATTGTGGATGAAGCCCGCCAGGGACGCATTCCGCAGATGTTTCTGTCCCCCGATAACGGGGGAAACGTAGGGGGTGAAGAGTTGCGCCAGCGACTCGTGGAACTCCTCGATGATGACACCAAGGTGACAGAGCAGTTTGCCATCCTCATTACAGCCTGGTGTCACGACAACCCTATCATTAACAAGTGTTTCGGCAGCATTGCCGACTACACCGAGCTGCTTCTGCCAAACAATATCCTGGCAGAAGGCGGTTTCGTAGATATGCTCAACCATACAGAATTTATCACCGATGAAGACTTCAAGTCACCTGAATTGATTGGATGGCTTTATCAGTTCTATATCTCTGAGCGCAAGGACGAAGTGTTTGCCAAGAAGGGCAAGTTCGAGGCTGACGAGATTCCTGCAGCCACACAGATCTTCACCCCTAACTGGATTGTGAAGTACATGGTGCAGAACACCGTGGGCAGAATCTATCTGGACAATAATCCATACGAGACACAGTTGCAAAAAAAGTGGCAATATCTCGTTGAACCCTCAAAAAAGCCAAGCGATAAGGCTTTACTGAAATACAACGAATTAGAGGACTTAAAAGTAGCAGACCTAGCCTGCGGATCGGGTCATATTCTCAACGAATGTTTCGACCTACTCTATGACCTTTATATTGCCGAAGGCTATGGCCGTGGAGAGGCTGTAGAGAATATCTTTAGCCACAACCTCACGGGTATCGACCTCGATACCCGTGCCAAGCAGTTGAGTCAGTTTGCCCTTTTGCTGAAGGCTTGCCAGAAGGATGCCGCCTTTGCAGATGCACATAGCATGCCTAATGTGCTCACGATGCCTAAGCCATGGAACAGAGAGACGCAAGGCCCTATTCAAGACATGCTTCACATCTACTTCCAAGGTGAGGCTACCAATCAACAGAAGGAAGAAATTATGGGCTGCTTTGACCTTATGCAGGATTCAGACTCGCTCGGATCCATCATGAAGTTCGACATCAGCGAAAGTACACGCCTTCTTATCAAGCAGACTACCGATTACTGGTGCAATCAAGGGATTGTACCAGAGGAAGTGCATACTCAAATACCTGCGTTCAAACTGATTCTTGCTTTGACAGAAAAGTATCATGCACTGGTAATGAACCCTCCTTATATGGGACGTTCTGGTATGAACGATTTGATAACACAGTATGTTCACGACAATTACGCATTAGGGAAGTGGGACTTGTTTGCAACATTTATGCTTGTAGCAATCAATAGACTTGAAATTAACGCCAAAATGTCTATGATTAACATGCATAGCTGGATGTTCCTTGATGCTTTTGAGGCTTTAAGAATGTATTTGGTTAAAAATTTTCAGATTGACAACATGCTTCATCTTGGTCCAAATACTTTTGACGAACTAAGTGGTGAAGTAGTCCAAAATACAACGTTTGTGATTTCAAAAAACAGACCAAATCATGCTGGGGATTACTATAAATTATCAACTGGAAATAATTGTGCAGCAAAAGAACAGTTGTTTTTAAATGATTATGGACACTATAGAAACGTAGATCAACTTAAATTTGACACTATACCAAGTTGCCCAATAGCATATTGGTTAAGTATAAACTGGCTTAAACTATTTGGTAAACAGTCGATAAATGATATTGCCATATCTAAAGCTGGCATTGTATCTGGCGATGACAACTATTTTGTAAAGTACTGGCATGAGGTTTGTTTTAAAGATATTTCTTTTTTGCCTCAAAAGCCATATGCGAAGTTCCATACTTTTCAAAAAGGTGGTACAAATCGTAAGTATTATGGAAATAATGATTATGTATTTAAACTTAAGGATTTGTGGGATGACAAATTCTATAACAAATCTATTAGAAGAGGTGACGAAGATTCATATTTCAAAAAGGCTATAGGATGGTCATACACTGGAAGTACTGAAAATAAGGCTTTCAGACAAATTGAAAATTGCATATGTGGTACAGGAACGCCAACTTTATTTGCAAAGAATCCAGAAGATTACTATCACATAATTGGGTTCTTGAACTCCAAGATAACATCTTATCTTCTGCCAATACTCAATCCAACATTGAGTCTTGCTCCAGGATATGTAGTTAGACTACCATATATAAAATTAACTAGTAGTTCTGAACTTACATTCCTTGCACATTCAAATGTTGATATTTCAAAGCAAGACTGGGATGCTCACGAAACCTCCTGGGATTTCCAGCGCAACGAGCTCTTATCCATCGACACCTCCACCTACACGGAGAACATCGATTACAAGATGGAGAAACATTTCGAGGAAACAGGCGAACATATCAGCCTCTCCCCTGCTGCCCCACAGTTAGGCAGTCTGGAATGGCGCATGGAGCAATACAAGACGAAGTGGGAGCGCAAGTTTATGCAGCTGCATAAGAACGAGGAAGAGCTCAACCGCCAGTTCATCGACATCTATGGCCTGCAAGACGAGCTGACTCCTGATGTTCCATTGAATGAAATCACTATCCTTCAGCAGGGAGAGATTGATGTAACAGATAATGGCATTACCTGGAACGAGGATATAATGACCAAGCAACTCATCAGCTATGCTGTGGGTTGTATGCTCGGTCGCTACCGCCTCGACAAGCCGGGGCTCCACATTGCCCACCCTAACCCGACCGATGAGGAGATTGCTCCTTACGAATACAACGGTGAGCAATGGGAAATAGATGACGACGGAATCATGCCGCTCATGCCAAACGACTGTGGCTTCTCTGACAACGCCTCTGCTCGCTTTGCTGACTTCATCCGTGTGGCATTGGGCAACGAAGATCATGTGGCAAACCTGAACTATGTGGAGAAATGCCTCGGCAAGACCTTGGAGCAATACTTCGTAAAGGACTTCTGGAAAGACCACAAGAAGATGTATCAGAACCGCCCAATCTACTGGCTGTTCTCATCCAAGAAGGGTGCCTTCCAGGTCATCGCCTACATGCATCGCATGAATGCCTACACCGCAGAACGTGTGCGCTCGAAGTATCTTCTCCCTTACATCGAACACCTGGAGGCTGAAATCGACAAGCTCGATGCCCGCCGTGCAGAACTCTCTACCAAGGAGACCAAGCAGCTGCAGGCTCTGCAGAAGCAACTAGACGAGTGCCGTGAATACCACGAGCGCCTGCAAGTAGTAGCCGAGCAAGCCATCAGTTTTGACCTCGACGATGGCGTGATAGTGAACTACGCAAAGTTCGGTGATATTTTACAGAAAATAAAGTAACAATTGTATTATCGATACAGAACGCACTTATTCAAACTCTCTATGTTATTGGTAATTACCGGTATATTACCGATGAAGATGAGTGCAAAGTAAATATTAAAGAGATTATTATATTTGAATATTAAAACGAAAGATATAGACTATGTCTGATTTTACAACATGGGCTTCGGCCGCAGTCATTATAATCGTCTTCCTGCTATTTTGTAAGGAAGAGTATAAGTTGTACAATATTAAGGAAGCAATAAAAAAGCTCCTTAATAATGACAATATCTTGGATTCTCTCAAAGAAACTAAGATTGCTCCCCTTGCGGAGACTTATAGTAAAACTATCAATATTGAGACACACGATGGCAAGAAATCTAACATTCCTGCCTCTGAGTATATTAATGACTATAGCGTGTGTAAATATAACAAACTTAACTTACGAATGCTCGACACTGCAGCAGGAACTCTCGTTGGTTTAGGTCTCCTTGGTACGTTCCTTGGTTTGACATTGGGTATTAAAGGTTTTGATAGTAGCAATACAGAAAGAATCAATGAAAGTATTCAAGGGTTATTGGCTGGTATGGGTACAGCGTTCTTGACATCGTTGCTCGGAATGACATTCTCTATTTTATTTACAGCCGCTGATAAAGCATTAAGACATAGACTATATAAAGATGTCAAAGAACTAACAGACAAGTTGGATTCCGAGTATTATATAGATGACCTCGTGTTAGCAAATATTAATCAACAGAATATAGTCAACCAGTTATACAAAGCTTTGAAAAATGATCTTCAGCAGCAGGCATTAGAAATAGCTAATAAACTTACTTATACCAATGCAGAAGGTCAAAATGTCACAATAGGTAATGCTATACGTGAGATTCTTACTGAGAATACTAAGCAATCAAAAGCTCTCATGTCATTCTCTACCGATTTGGCAATGGAACTAAACCAGGGCTTTGATGAGACGCTCTCACGACAGATGCAACAAAAGATTGTACCACTTATGGAAAGTGTTGATGCCACCACCAAGGCTGTTGTAGAACATATCGATAAGATGGCAGATACGGTTTCATCTCCAGCTACCGATATGATGCAGAATGTGGTAGATGAGTTGAAGCAAAGCATGCAATCACTCTTAAATGAGTTTAGTACGGGTCTTTCTGGGTCTGCAACATCAGAACTCGAAAATCTTGCGATGCAGCTTAGCACTGCAACACAAGCAATGGCAGATTTCCCTAAAAACATGGAAAATATATCTGCTACACTGCAAGTTACTATCGAAGAAGTCAAACATGCCATTTCAGAGATTTCAAACACATCTGCTAATGCCAATTCAACGGCTATGCAGCAGATGCAGGAGCAGATTACTTATGCTACAGGAGCTATCAGCAATGCTATCACAGAGGTCAAAGAAGTCATGTCAGGTATCTCTCAATCATCACAAGAGCAAAACAATCAAATGGTTAGCAAACTTGCTGATGCTGCAGAAAAGATGGGATCATTCCTTACAGGTACAATCTCTACCCTTTCTAACTCTGTACAGCAATCAGTCAAAGGTATCACAGATGACATCAACAGCAAGCAAACAGACCTTATTGCTCTCCAGGAAGATACAACCTCTCAAACAAAGAAGCTGCTTGAGAATTTCAATGTGGGTTTGGAGCGATTGGAAAAAATGAATGAGTATGTAAGCGGCACTATGAATGGTTTCAAACAAGCTCAGGGTGAAATCACTGTAAGTACCAGCAATCTTCGAACTATCAGTAGTGATATGAAGCTTGCAACCGAATTGTTCAATAAGGGACAAAATGACTATGCTGCAAGACTAGCTCAACTCCAGACTGCAAGTCAAAAAGGTATTGATCAAGTTACTGAAATGCTCAAAAACTCTGGGCAATTGTCAGATGAGTATGTACAAAAGTTCGATCTCATCAAACAAGGACTTGGTTCTATCTTCTCACAATTGCAAAGTGGCTTGACAGAATATAGTCGAACAGTAAAAGATACCACAGACAAGTATCTTGCAAGCTACACTTCTAGTCTCACTCAGACAACAGGTGCCTTGGCATCAACTATCGAACGACAGAATGAGGTTACAGAAATGTTGACAGATACAATTTCACGTTATAAGAAATAATGAAGAAAAGACATATTGAATACGAAGGTAGAGAAGAAAATGCATTTTCTCTCTCTACAGGCGATTTGATGGCTGGTCTTCTATTCATTTTTATTCTGCTGCTGATGGGTGCACTTTTACAGGTGCAAAAAAACGCAGAACAAGATGAAGAAATCGTTAAGAAATACGATAAGACCAAGACGCAATTATATATAGACCTCCAAAAGGAGTTCAAAGATGATTTGGCAACATGGAGGGCGACCATCGACTCTTCACTGTGCATACGTTTTCAAGAACCATCGATGTTGTTTGATGAAGGCAAACAGGAATTGAAGCCAAGATTCAAGGAGATTCTAAATGATTTCTTTCCTAGATATATCGCAGTTCTCAAACGCCCGGAATATCGCGACAACATCGTTGAGATACGTATCGAGGGACATACAAACAGTAATGGAGGCTACTACTCAAACATGGAGTTGTCACAGGACAGAACAAGATCTGTACTCCAATATTGTTTTAGTTTGATGCCACCAAATGATATTATCTGGATGAAGAAACTCGTAACAGCCAACGGCTTATCATCAAGCCATCTGATTTACAAGAAAAATGGTGAAGAAGATAAATTTCTGTCTCGACGTGTTGAGTTTCGAGTAAGAACAAACGCAGAAAAGCAGTTGGAAGATATTGCTAACAAGCGATTAATAAATAAGAAAAAATAATGGAAGATATATATGCACTCTTAAATATCAATAAAGGTATCTTGCAAGATTTCCACTTGCAAGCAGACCGTGCTGTTGACCATCAGACAGAGTTGGCCATCAACCGCGACATGCGTACCTTAAAAGAAATTGAGGAGCGCATGATGACAGACACAACAGTAAAAGTTTCCCAACAGACGATTGACGAAGTCATCATGAAGGTAATCAAAAATGCAAAGGAGAATAATCAGGATATGAGTATCTGGAGTATTCGTGAACTTCGCATTGTATCGTATTACCTCATGAAATTGCAGGGCAATGAAGGCGCTTATCAGTATGCATTAACTCTTCTTGATACAAACTGGAGAGACTTATTTTTCAATGGATTGTCATTCTATTGCCTTGACACATGGAACATGATAGATCCAGAATTTCGTGCGCAGACATGTGAGCTTCTCAGAAAAAAGTTACAAGCTTACAAGGACAATAATAAAAAGTATATGGCGATGAAGAATCATGCTAATCTCTTTGATGAAGCAGGTCCACGACGCTTATGTGCTTTGTTGACTCAAAAGAAACAGGATTTAAAAGATGCACCATCATACTTCTGTAACAGATCTGCTTCTATTAGTCAATCTTACTATTCTGATGTGATTGTTAACTTCTTGGAAGCTAACAAAATTACAGATCTCGACTATGTTGAGTCTGTCATTGAACTTCACGATAATGATCGCACCAAGAAACTGGTATTTGCAGATTTAGTTTCACGTGTTAACGAAAGTGGTAACGAATTGAAGCGCACAAGACTATGCAAATTTGCCAACAGAATACTTGGTGATATTACGTTGTCTTCAACATGGGCACCTTTTATTGGTGCAACAGAAAGAGAAGCTCAGAAACTCAAAAAGGCCAAGCAACTTGTAAATCTTTGGTTCAATCAAAAGATTATAGAGACTTTCTTTGAGGTATGTGTTCAAGACAGAGACCGTAAGGTCTTCTGGCTTCGGTATGTCGAAAGGGTTACAGCCTTTAGAATTGTAGGTTCGACTGCAACAAAACGCTTGTTACAAGGAGATAGCCGTGTAAGCGGTATATTCCTACCATTTTATATAGAGACTGAGTCTCGCACATCTCAGACTTCAGCTCTTGTATTGTTCATGAAGGATAAAATGATAGTTGAGTTTTCTGATACAGGTGCTTTGTATGTTTACAATCATAATCATGAAAAGGTTAAACTGGTCACTAATAAAAGAAGACTGATTAACAGTACAGCCGATTTGAAGATTCCTTCAATGAATAATCTTATCGAAATTAGTGATTGGGGCTATAAGACTCACTACAAGGAGGGACGTATGACCCATCAAGGTTACTGGCAAGATCGTTTGAATGGTTGGATGCAAGAAATGGTATTATCTTCAAGTAACACGAGCGTATCTTTCTTGGAATCAAAGGACAATGATTTGTTCAAGGCAAAGCCTATTCCAAAAGAAAAATATCAGCCAAAGACCAAACCTGTTGAAAAAACATTGTTTGATGATGTCCCTGAGTATTTGAGACCAACGGCAAGAGTAGAGAAGAAAGAGACGAATGTCAAGAATGAGGCAAAGCCCACTACTCCACTACCTTCAAAAAACAAGCAGGTTGTTTATGAAACCAGAATCTCATGGTCAATTTCCAGTAAATGGATAGCACATGACAAATGTAGAATTGTATGCAACAATAAAGGTTTCTATATAAACATTTCAAGAGGACAACAATATGTTCATATACGCCCTCTTGTTGGTGGAGCCAAACCTACAGGTAGCATATGGATAAAAAGACCGAACACAAATGGATGGCAACAAATCGTTCATTCAACAAGTGGCAGTGAATTTCCTATCGGCTACATAAAAGAAGCTGGTGGCGGCCTCGTGTATAAACAAGAATATAACAAAAATGATTTTATTAGAGTAAAAATTTAGAAACAATTATGTTAAGTCAGATTATAAACAGTAAAGGCATCATGTTCATTGTCAATTACAATGGTCACGACCTCCATTTCCAAGAATGGAAGGCCACGGATGATTGTATCTACTATTTGCCTCTTGCAACATTGGTAGATAATGGCTATGCTTATGCTTCTAAGGAAGGATGCTTGTTACCTTACGAGAATATATATCTTTTGGATGAGGATGAAAGAATACTTCTTGGAGTACCGCAGCCATATGATAAAGCTATGCGTCTCGTTGGTACAAGTATGCTCAACTTATCTGACTTTGAATATAAAGTAGAGTTTCTCACCTATGTTCCTGATGGAGAATTGATAGTATGTGAGAGAGGTGGTAATATCTTGGTCAAAGGACGTGACAAATACTTACTCAATGAAGCTCAGTATGCTTTACTCAACAGAGTTGATGCTTTCAATTCTACACCTGAAGAAGATAAAACAACAGATTATAATCTTCGCTGTTTTGCAGAGATTAAAGCGCTTGCAGAACAGGCTGGTTGTCAATTGGACAGTTATCTTGAAAACGAAAATGTATATGCGCCAGAGCGTATTAAGATTGAAATCGGACGAGATGATGAAGGATTTACTGTAGAACCAGCTGTTGATATTGAAGAAAATGACAAATTCCAAACGTATTTCGACAAAATGCGTAAAGTACAAGCTCAATATCCAGTTCAGCGTGAAAACGGTGACCGTGTTCGTATTGTGCTCAATAAGGAACAGAAAGAAAATCTGCACTATCTGAAAGAACAGTGCGGAAAGCACAAGAACAGAGAAGAAATTCAGAAGATGATAGAACAACCAACTGAATACTTTGACCCTAATGCTTTTGATTTATCAGAACTGTATAGTGATAGAGTGATTGAAATTGGTGTATATAAGCCAAAGTTCTATCCTTTCATTTGTCCATATAAATCTTGCTGGATTGCTGGTGCAACTGTTGAAACTCCTCAAAATGGCACAACAAAAGTCACCATTAATAGTGAAGAAGAATTGGAAAAGCTGAAGAGAGAAATCCAATCAGCAAAAGAAAACAAAAAAGGCATTGTCGAATACAACAAGACTCAACTTGATATCGAAGATGCAATATTTCTAGCTCAAACTGCAGAAAAGCAGTTGAAGGATCCTTCACAGCCAGCAAAAGTTGAAAGTGAGAATGGCAATGAAGCGAGAAATGTACTCATTATTGAAGAAAATGCCGAAGAGTTGGGATTTGCGGTAAAGGAAAGAATTATAGAAAAAGGTGATAAATACACGCTTTTCACAGATCCGTTCCTTCAAGAAGGGTTCTCTCTTAAAGACCATCAAAAAGAGGGTGTGGCATGGTTGCAACACCTGTATAAGAGTAAAGCCAGTGGATGCCTAATGGCTGATGACATGGGACTTGGCAAGACTCTACAGATACTATATTTTATTGACTGGCATTCACGTAAGTATGCCAATCATAAACCGTATCTTATTGTTGCACCAATATCTCTATTAGAAAACTGGAAGAATGAGTATGAAAGATTTTTCATGCAACCTCGCATGAAAATCAACATGCTGACATCGAAAGATGTAACAAGAAAGTTCGATAAGAGCATAGTAGATAAGATGCAAAAGATGGATATCATTCTTACGAATTATGAATCTCTGCGCATCTCTCAATTGAACTTTTGTGCTGTAGAATTTGACGTGGTTGCTTTGGATGAAGCACAGAAAATAAAATCGCCAGGTACACTTGTCACCAATGCTGCTAAGGCATTAAAATGTAACTTCAAAATAGCCATGACAGGTACTCCTGTAGAGAACTCTCTGCTGGATTTGTGGTGTATTATGGACTTCTGTGTACCAGGTCTTCTAGGTAATGCTAAGGCATTTGCTGCTCAATATCAGAATCCACTAAAGAAGGAAGATACTGACATTGTAGCTCTTGGCAACGAAGTTCATGACAAACTTGGTGTGTACTTCATGCGACGACTGAAAAAAGATGCCGCAAAGGATTTGCCAGACAAGATAGAATTAAAAGAAAAAGTGCTTATGCCACCAGTACAAAAGGAAGCCTATGCCTCTGTTGTGAATGACTATACGAGTGGCATACAGCCCAATATGCTCGTTACAATCATGCACCTACGCGAGGTTTCAGAGCATCCGTATCTTTATGATTCTACTCTACTCAATCACGAAACAGATGAAATCGTTGATACCAGTGCAAGATTGCAAGCTACCATCAAGTTCCTTGACGAAATAAAGAAAAAAGAAGAGAAGGTTATAATCTTCGTGGAACGCAAGGAGACTCAAAAAATGCTTCAGAAACTTTGCCTGAAAAGATATGGCATTATTACTAAAATCATTAATGGTGATACACCATCTATTGTTAAGAGAAATATGCCAAACAAGCAGTCAAGGCAATCAAGTATAGACGAATTTCAAGCTGTTGATGGTTTTAACGTGATTATCATGTCCCCTGTAGCAGCAGGTATGGGACTCAATGTGACAGCGGCTAATCATGTCATCCATTATAGCAGACATTGGAATCCTGCAAAAGAAAATCAGGCAACTGACCGTGCATATCGTATTGGACAGACCAAGGATGTATTCGTTTACTATCCAATGGCTGTAAGATCTGACATCAAATCTTTTGATGAAACATTAGATGATTTGTTGTCTCGCAAGACATCTCTAGCTACTTCAACAATCTTTCCAACAGAAAGAGTGGAAGTCAAACAAGAGGAACTTGGTCAAATGTTGTTTGGGGTTTAAATGAAAGAAACAATACATTATAGAACATATACCTCATGTACTCCACAAGCGAATGAGTGTTTAAAAATAAAATCATATTGAATTATGAAATCTGGAAATAAAGAAATAGGATTTGGAAAGCAAACTATTGCTCAGGTCTTCGAGGAATGGTACACTGTTCCTTCATATCAGAGACATTACGTTTGGGAGAGCGATAATGTGAATGATATGTTGGACGATTTTGCGTCTAATTATATAGAGCATGCCAAAGAAGAATACTTTTTAGGATCATACATCATTCAAAGTAAAGATAATAACAATGATCTACTTGATGGTCAGCAGCGTATCACTACTCTGTTCCTCTTGTTTGCGTTTTTGCGTGACTATGCCGATTCTTCTTGCGATGTCAAGGAAAACTGTGTTGATTTGATATTCCAAAAGGCAAATAAGATTAAGCAGATTCCGGAGAGAATACGTCTTTCATATGAAATACGTGGTAATGTGAAGAAGTTCATTGAGGAATACTTAATGACACCTGGCAGTATTACGCAACATTGGGATGAAATTGTAAAGAAGGCCAATGATAAGAAAGAAAGTACTTCTATTCAAAGAATGTGTAATGCATTGGTTTGCTATGATGAATATTTTACAACCCATAAAGAAATAGATTTAGATGCTTTTCTATCTTTCATTCTCAACAATGTAGTTATGATATATATATCAGCAGATTCATTAGAGGATGCATTTCGCCTATTTTCTGTCATGAATGACCGTGGTCAAAAATTGAGTAATGCAGACATATTGAAATCATCTAATCTTGAAAAAATTGAGGATGATGGTGAAATGAATGAGTATGCACGTGAATGGGAAAATATGCAGGAAGATCTAGGTAATGATTTTGACCGTTTCCTTGCATATGTACGAACCATGTTGCTCAAAAAGCGACAAAAAATGAATCTGCTCGATGAATATGACAAACAAGTTTTCAAAGCAGGGAAAATTAAACAGGGAAAAGAATTCTTCAACTATGTTTTTAAAGCATACGAAGATTATAACAAACTGATAAACTTGGCTGACAATGAAGATTCAGAGTATTGTACGTTGATAAGAACACTCAATGAGTGTATGCCTTCAACAGATTGGGTTCCTGTTATTTTGGCATATGGAAGAAAATTTGGAAACAATGGACTTCTTGAATTTACACAGAAGGTAGCATGCAAAAACATTGCAGATGCAGTATGTGGTAAAACCCCATCGTATCGTATTGACAACTTGAATAATATCATTAATTTGATAGAAGAAGCAGGCAATACTTCTGATGTGCTTGAAGCTCATGATTATTATTCATTTAATGAACAAGTTTTCATGGCTAATATTCAATCTGAGATATACGGCAGACGATATACTTATGCACTTCTGATGCTGCTTGAATACAAATACAAGGATAAGTCTGAATGGAAAGATTTCGGAACGACATCAATTGAGCATATCCTTCCACAGAATCCTAAAGCAACCAGCCAGTGGGTAAAGGATTTTAATGAAGAACAGAGAAGCTATTATACGCATAGGATCGGAAATTTATGCCTGATTGGACGTCGAAAGAATTCTTCTTTAGGCAATCTGGATTATCAGGAGAAACTAAAGAGATATTTCGAGAAGAATATAGGTTCTTTTGCAAGTTCTCAAAAAATATACAAAACATATCCGAATGCATGGACTCCTGACACTGTTAAGGAAAACCAGGAAAGAGTCATAAAGGATTTGATGGAGATATTTGGTATAAAGGATTCCTGTTCAAACACAGATCATCCATCGTATATGGAACAACAGAAGGCAGTCTATCCCAACGCTTATGAGCCTTGGACTGAAAATGACGACACAAAACTGGTGACACTATATAAAGAAGGAAAATCTGTTAACGAACTAACGAACATATTTCTTAGAAATAGTGGTGCCATTAAAGCCAGATTGTTGAAATTACTGGGAATAGATTTAGACAAGTAACATCCGTATTTATAAAGCATTCAAAAATATGGTGCAAGATAGAATATACAACTACTTTGAGCGCAATCCACAACTTCATGTGCTCTTCATCTTTGACAAGATGAACATCATCCAAAACGAACTGGATGAGATGAAGCTATGGAATGACGATTATATATATAAGGTGTTTGATGGAGCGTGGTTCAATGCCAAGTATGCCATCGAGAACGATTGGAAGGACAAACATGTAGTTCTGCTCTTCCCTGAACAGGTATATCCTCATACAGAGGAACAGCAGCTTAGTTTCCCCCTACTCGATATGCTGAAAGCTAACATGGAATATAAGGAAGAAGACTACGCCAGCTTCATGCAGCAGTATAATCTTCCTGAGAAATTCCGTAGTTTCGTGAAGAAGAACATTGGCGAAATCATGTCGTCTAAGGTAAGCAACATCCTTAATGGACATATTGACAGTACATCATTCAGCGAGGACATGGTTTGCCGTGCCTTCATTTCCAATTATCTTGGCGAGAAGAAACTACAGGAATGGGAACAGCTCATTATCAAGATGATTATTCTGGATGGAATAGCAGAAGAGAAGAAGCGTACAGACTTCTGGTATAAGCTCAGCAAGAATTTTAATGCACAAAAGGCTTTGTCGGAAAAGTTAGATAAACTCTTTGGCTTAACACCCAACTTCAATGCAGCCATCAAGATGAAAAACGTGGCAGAGAGCTTGAAGTATAATAGCATCACCCAACTATTGGATGCTGTTCTAGGAGATACCTATAAGCAGTACAAGATCAGCAATTCTGTAGTGCTTGACCAGGTGAACAAAATCTATGAGTTGGGAACACACGACCGCCAACTCTCAGAGAAGTTTGCCCAAGCCATGACAATTTTGGCTGCAGACATCAAGGAAGAGGAAATCATCAATATCTATGGTATTGATGCTAACTACTACTATCTCACAGAGTCACTCTGCTGGCCAATATTGAAAGAGATTGTAGAAGAAAAGCTGATGGCAGACCCGGAACAGGTGAACGACCGCATGCGTGAGTTGTCGTTAAAGCTTCCTGTAGATAGTGACATCCAGATTGCTATCCGATTCATAGAGCAGACGGCTTTATATTATGCTCAGGTAAGAGGTCTTGGAACGCTGAAACTCAATAGTACCAAGGAGTATGTTGAGAAATATACAGAAGAGTTCTATCTTGTAGATCTCTACTATCGTCGTACACTTGAAGCATACCACGAACTCATCACAAAGGAGAATCCTATCGAACAGACATTAAGTGATGCCAAGCATCAGTTGGATTTGGAATATGCCAAGATTACTAATGTACTAAACCTCGAATGGCTGACATGCGTCGGGGAAAAGGGTGCCTGGTTTACTGAAACCGGATTAAAGCATCAGGAGGATTTCTACAAGAACGAGTCAGATACCAGTGTGAAGCAGGTTGTCATCGTATGTGATGCGCTTAGATATGAGGTAGCAAAGGAACTGATGCAGGAACTGGCCAAAGAGAAGCATATTGCTACAATAGATGCATACCAGGCAATGCTTCCTACGGAAACCAAGTATTGCAAGCCTGCCCTCCTCCCTCATCACTCGCTGGAGCTGATTGGCACTGACATGATGGTGGATGGAACACTGCTGACAACTACAGAACAGCGAACAGCCCATCTGGGCAAATATCGTGAAGGAGCCATCTGTACACGCTATGAAGACGTGATGAATGGCGACGCACAATCCATGCGTGAACTCTTCAAACGTTCATTGGTGTATATATTCTATGATACAATAGATGAAGCCGGTCATTCACAAAGTCCGTTCGAGGTAATCAGTGCTTGCAGAAAAGCCATTGAGCAACTGACTGTACTGGTAAAACGTCTGCATGCAACATGGAATGTAACAAATGTACTTCTTACAGCAGATCATGGCTTCCTCTATAATGACATGAAGTTTGAAGATAAAGACAAACATAGCATTACAGACTCTGCTATAGAGAAAAAGACAAGATATTATCTTACAGATAGCAACGATACTTTTGAGGATATTGTAAAATTCCCTCTTGACAAGGTATCTTCTATCAAGAGTACCACGCCTTTGCAGGTTGCAGTACCTATCGGAACTAATCGCCTGGCTGCACCAGGTGGCTACAACTTTGCTCATGGTGGCGCTTCACTCCAGGAAATGATTATTCCAATTATTAAGAGCGTGCGTAAGAAAACGAACAAGACTGAAAAGGTGGGCGTAGCTCTGATGAGCCACAACCTGAATATGGTGAGTAGCCGCTTGAAGTTCCAGATGATACAGTCGGAAGCAGTAAGCATGACCGTGATGGAACGCAAGGTGGTTTGCTGTATTTATAATGGTGACGATCCTGTAACCCAGGAGAAGGAAGTGACACTGAATAGCACTGATGCAACGAACTTGAACAATCGCGTGTTTGAAGTGACACTCAATCTGAATAAATCTGTCAATGCAAGTATGTTACAGCTTAGAATCTACGATGTGGATGACAAACTGAACCCACTTGTACGTGAGACAGTGAAGAACAATACAATGATAGAACAAGATTTTTAAGGAATACTGCATATGGATTTACAACAGAAAGTAATGAATGCCTTCATAGGTAAAGTGGTAAGAAAGGATTTGGCTTTCCTCGTGAAGGGCGGCCTGCCTGTTCCTACATACGTGTTGGAATACCTGCTGGGGCAGTATTGCGCCAGTGATGATGAAGAAATCATCAACGAAGGTTTGGAAAAGGTGAAGCAAGTTATCCAAAACAACTATGTTCACCGTGCTGAAGCAGAATCGGTAAAAGGTATCATACGTGAGAATGGCAAACATCGTATCATCGATAAGGTAACCGTTGTGCTCAACGAGAAGAACGATGAGTATCAGGCTACATTTGCCAACCTGGGATTGACTGGAGTACCTATCGGTACAGACTACGTGCGTAAGAACCCAAAATTGCTGAGTGGCAATGGCGTTTGGTGCATTGTTACCATTGGCTATATCAGTGGTGAAAGCGTCAAGGTGAGATGGGAAATCCAGACATTGAAGCCTATCCAGATTTCAAATATCGACCTGCAGGAATATATCGACCAACGTAAAAACTTCACTACAGAGGAGTGGATTGACTTCCTGATGCACACAGTGGGTCTGAACCCTGAGGCAATGAACCGCCGTGAGAAGTTCATCACGCTGGCTCGTCTTCTCCCTCATGTGGAGAACAACTTCAATTTCATGGAATTGGGTCCAAAGGGAACAGGTAAGTCGCATGTATTCCAGGAACTGTCTCCTTATGGCGTGCTTGTCAGTGGTGGTGACGTAACCTCTGCCCGACTTTTCGTGAAAATCCAGGGCAACAAGGAGATTCTCGGATTGGTTGGCTATTGGGATGTTGTGGCATGGGATGAGTTTGAGCAGCAGAAAGGCCGTAATGTGGATGCAGTGCTCATCGATACGATGCAGAACTATCTTGCCAACAAGTCGTTCAACCGTGGTAAGGGAACTCACGAGGCAAGTGCATCCATGTCTTTCGTAGGTAATACCAAACATACTGTGCCATATATGTTGAATAACAGCCATCTGTTTGAGAGCATTCCTACTTCATTCATCAAGGGTGCGTTCCTCGACCGAATCCATCTCTATAATCCAGGTTGGGAAATCAAGATGTTGAAGAAGAACAGTTTCTCCAAGGGATATGGTCTTATAACAGACTACATTGCAGCCGTGCTTCACGAAATGCGCAATGATGACAGAACTGCAGTACTGAATGACTATGCGAAGTTTGACGGCTCACTCTCAGAGCGTGACCACCTTGCTATCCGCAAGACTTTCTCAGGCATGATGAAACTTATCTATCCTGATGGTAAGATGACTGACCAAGAGGCCTATGAGTTGGTTGACTTTGCTGCAGAAGGTCGTAAACGTGTGAAGGATCAGCTCTATGTGATTGACGAAACTTTTATGGCAGAGCCGGCAAAGTTCAAGTACATCAACTTGAAAACTGGTTTCGAAGTGAGCATAGAGACATTGGAACAAGTAAGCAATCAGGTAGTAGAACATACTACGATTGAAGATAATACAGAAGAAACTGAAACTTCCACAGAAAATAACGAGGCTTCTACAGAAGTTACTAATGCAGAGGGCGGTTCGAATCAGCACCCGACCAAACGTCCACGCATTCCTATTCTACAAGAAAAGAGTATGTCATTCAGAATGGGACAAACAGGCGTAAGTTATGAGAAGTTATTTGCACCTTATATGAGAGAAGCAAAGGAAATAACCGTTGAAGATCCATATATACGTGCTTCATGGCAAATCAAGAACTTCATGGAGTTTGCTCTGATGCTTATCAATACACGTCCTGTGGATGACTTGAAACTGAACCTTTTCACTAATGAAGAGGAAGACAAGATACCAGACTTGATTGACAAGCTTGATGACATCAAGGATGACCTTGCTTCTTATGGCATTGAGTTTACATACAAGTTCAGAGACTTCCATGACAGATGTATCAAAACAGATACAGGATGGACAATTACACTTGGACGTGGTCTTGACATGTTTGAAAAGTATAGTCCCTACTCTATTGCATCATCAAAACAGGACATGCGCAAGTGTAAGGAGTTTACTGCGACATTCATGAAGACCAAAAATGCATAACACAAAATCAGAGCAGCCACGGTATTCAATGAATACCAAAAGGCTGCCCTAATTGTAATTTATAGAACTGATAATGTAGAGTTCTCTGGAGGAATTTTAATCAGAAAGAACAAATATGAGTTTAAAAGATATAGTTACATTATTCAAGAATCACCAAATCCAATATGGACTAAATGGTGATTCTAATTTGGAAGAATTATATAAATGGGAATTGGTGTCCAGACAAAATGGACACCCAGACCCTAATGCTGTAGATTTTTCTAAAGAGATTAATTCACTGGAATTTAAGAATCTATGTTTTAGTTCACAGATTACCGCAATTAGAAATTTTGCGAAATATGAACCTGAAGAGTATAGAAAACTCTTTAGAGCACTGTTTGATAAAAACATCCTTCTGCAAGAAAGAGTAGAAAATTTTACTGAAAGTTGCAAAACATTATGGGATGATAAGATCAAAGAAAAGTTTACCAATCATACGAGTGCAATGTGTGATGAGCGACTTATCAGTTGTTTCTTAGCATTCCATAATCCTCAGAAATATACTTTTTATAAAAATGACGTATATAAGAATTTATGTAAACTTTTAGAGGTTAAGCCACGAAAGGCAGGTCTAAAGCTTGTTCATTTTTACGAATTACTGGATCAATACGTTATTCCAGAGATTGAGAAAGAGAATGAATTGATTTTGTCCATCAATGACGAAATAAAGAATAATGGATGTATTCAAAGTATGCCACTTACAGCCCAAACGGTATTGTGGTACTATAATAGGACATTATTAAAAAAAACAGATACTGACAAGGAAGATAATGAAAATGATCTTGTTGAAACAAAAATAGACAACGCAATGAAGTATCAAAAATATATTGACTTGCTTAAAGAGAGCAAGAACTTAGTTCTTACTGGTGCTCCTGGTACCGGTAAAACTTTTATGGCACAGGCCATAGCAAGAGAAATGGGATGTAGTAAGGACGAAATGTGCTTTGTGCAGTTTCATCCCTCTTATGACTATACTGATTTTGTAGAAGGTCTGCGACCTATCATGATGTCTGATGGACAGATGGGATTTGAGCGTAAAGATGGACTATTTAAGGAGTTTTGCAAAAAAGCTATCAAGAATTTGGAGGACAGCAAAAAAACTCTCACAGAGTTATCAGAAGAAAAATCTCTGGATTATAAATATAATGCAGTGATTGATAAAATTAACAATGGTGATTTGAATGAATTTAAGCTCAAAACAAACGGAAAATCCATGGAAGTGGTTAAGGTTACAGACTTTAATAACATAGAACTGAAAACTCCTGGAACTAGTAGTAATCGTACTTATACCGTTTCTTTTGACAGATTGGCAAAACTTGCAAAAGTATTTACTACAACAGAGTCTTTGAACAATATTTCAAACATTAGCGATGCAGTAAGGGATGCTATTGGAGGTTGTCATGCTTCAGCTTACTGGGCTGTACTTAAAGAAGTGTACAAACAAAAGAACATTTCAACATTAACAGCAAGTAACGTAGTCAAAAAAGATTTTGTTTTCATCATTGATGAAATCAATCGTGGAGAGGCTTCAAAAATATTTGGTGAACTATTCTATGCCATTGACCCTGGTTATAGAGGCAAGAAAGATATTCGAGTAAAGACTCAATATCAGAACCTTGTCTCTGAAACAGATGCATTTGCAGAAGGATTTTATATTCCTGAAAACGTATTCATTCTTGGTACAATGAATGATATAGACCGTAGTATCGAGAGCATGGACTTTGCTATGCGTCGCAGATTCACTTGGAAGGAAATAAAGCCAGAAGATACACAATCTATGCTCGACAAACTCGAATGTGCCACTAAGGCAAAGAGCGTTATGGTAAGATTGAATAATGAAATATCCAAGATTGAAGGACTTGGCCCAGCCTACCAAGTTGGACCATCATACTTCTTAAAGTTGGGTGATAATGGTGGAAACTTTGAAAAGCTATGGAATATGAATATCGAACCATTGCTTAGAGAATATATCCGTGGTTTCCGCAAATCAGACGAAATCATGGAGAAGTTGAGAAATGCTTACTTCGATACCAAAGAAAGCAACTCAAATATTAATGATAATGAATTAGTCGATGAGAATTAACTTAACAGATAATAATATTGGACAGGTGGAAGCTGGGACATTTCTTCGTAAAGATGTCTCAGCTTTATTCCCTATTGCCGACAAGACAATAGCTCAATTATGTCATGAAAATGAGAATCTGCTAATATTTCCCTATAGTATAGAGGATTTTGACGATAAAGTCGGTGAAGCTTCAGTTATGACCATTCTAAATACAAGTGACCCTGAAAAGGTACGTATTACCACAGGAAATGTGATGGGTTTTATCGGTGTAGGAAACCTGCAGATTAAAATTAAATCCCGTTTTGACGAAGGACGCGATGACTATCTCTTACATTACATGCTTCAAAAGGTCTTTTCATTCAATCTCTTTGACCTTAATCACAACAACGAAAAAGAGGATGTATTTGACTTTATTATGTTTATGTTCCCTCACTTGCTAAAGAACGCAATGCGTCAGGGCATATACAGAGAGTATCAGAACTTCAAACATAATGACGCAAAATTAAAAGGTACTATTGACTGGGGTCGCCATATTGCCCAAAACATTCCGTTTGCAGGAAATGTGGCATACTCCACTCGTGAATATACCTATGACAATGACATGACGGAGTTAATCCGTCATACAATTGAGTTTATGAAGTCAAAGAGATATGGTCAATCCGTATTAGGTTTAGATCAGGAAACTATAGATAATGTAAAATCTATAATTTCACTAACTCCTTCATATAACAAAAATGAGCGAAGTGCAATTATTGGTAAGAACCTAAGACATAAGAGTCATCCTTACTATACGGAATACCAGCCCCTGCAATGCCTTTGCTTACAAATTCTAAGAATGGAAGAAGTAAAGTACGGAGAAACTGATGAGGAGATTTGCGGTATTCTGTTTGATGGAGCTTGGCTTTGGGAAGAGTATCTGAATACGATTCTACAAAAAGAGGGATTCAAGCATCCAGAAAACAAGAAACATAAAGGTGGCATCTATTTGTTTGAAAATCATAGTGGAATCCGTTATCCAGATTTCTATAAAGATGATATTGTTCTCGATGCAAAATACAAGAAGCTTGAAAGTTATGAAAAAGTCTCCAATGTAAAACGTGATGACATTCATCAGTTAATTACATATATTACTATTTTAAAGGCCTCAAAAGGAGTATTTATCGCTCCGTTGTCTGAAAGACAGCAGAATATTCCGAAATCACTGTTGAATGACTCATCTGCTGCTCTATATATTTTGGGTATTGAAATTTGCAAAATATCCACATCTTATGCGGACTTTTGCGAAACGATGAAAGCCAAAGAAGCATTCTTTGTAGATACATTAAGACAATTATAATAGGTCAAATAACATATTAAAGCAGGAAGAAACAGTTCTTTCTGCTTTTTTTTCTATCATTCTTGCACATTCTTTTGATTGTGCAGATAGACTGCACAATCAATTCATACCTTTGCAGCAGAAGTTAAACATTAATAGGAAAAGGTATGGGACTATTCGATTTCTTATTTTCAAGCGGCGTTTCAAACAGCCAAAAGAAAGCGCATCGCAACGCTGGTAATAATACCTCAGACCATGAAAATTATGCTCGTGGCTATGAAGATGGTTATGATGACTGTTGCTGCGACCATGATTGTTCTTATGAAGACTATCACAATAGTGGTTATTGCGATCGTGATGAGTATGAAGGCATTGAGAATGAAGAGTGCTATGACGGTAATTGCGGCTGGTAGTCACCTTCTGAAAATAGATTTTTCACATTATTATATTATAAGGTTATGAAGAAAATAGCAATTCTTTTAGCAGCTACAATGGCTTTCGCCATCAATAGCAATGCACAAAGTATGCAATCAGGCTATAAAGGCCATGTTGAAGCAGGTTATTCTGTTGGTATTGGTGACTATGACTTTGGTCGTTTTGAGGTCAACACAACACATGGATATCAAGTGAATCCTTATATATTCCTTGGTGCTGGTACAGGCTTGCATTTTATGTCATCTTACAAAACTGGTGATATGGAAATACCACTTGATGTAAGAGATAGCAAAGTAGATATTCCGGTTTTCGCAAACTTCCGCAGCAATTTCACGAAAGGCAAGATTTCGCCTTTCTTTGACATCAAAGGAGGAACGTTTGTTACCAATAATGGTGGTCTTTACGTGGTGGCATCATTGGGTGTTAGATATGCATTGAATAACAAACAGGGACTTAGCTTGTCTGTAGGATATGCTGCTGAGAAACTTGAATTTGAAACATTTGAACGTTTCAATGGCAGATATGATATGAGTTATACTCGCAAGCCTGCTACATATGATACAGAGTCAGTTAGCGTCAAACTTGGATTTGATTTTTAAAAGAATAATGTCTATCAAAACAATATAGAAAAATGAAAAAGTTTATTTTAGTTGCACTTGCTGCATTGTTTGTATGCAGTGCTGTCGATGCTCAAATTTTGCGAGCAGACGAGTTGGAAAAGTATGCAAAAGAAAAGTATGGAGAGAAATGGGTTGATGCAGCAACCAATCTCGGTACTCAGTTGACATTGGATAAAAACAATGCCATCACTTACACCCAGGTAATCCCTGCAGAAGGTAAGACCAAGGACCAGCTTTATGTGCTGCTTAACTATTGGTTTACTGCAACATTCAATGATGCAAACTCCGTCATCAAATTGAATGACAAAGAGTTGGGGACCATCATCGCACAGGGTTTTGTAGAAAGTATTGCACAACATGCAGGTGGTACTAACTCTTACAACGTTAATTTACGCCCTGTTATCAAATGTGATATAAAGGACAATAAGGTTCGTGTTACCTACACTGTACCATTCTATTCTGTCAATGTTGCCGTTGGTGGCGGTTGGATGGGTGCAATGGGAGGCACTATCCCTACCCGTTCTGATCAGAATTGGACACTGGATAAATGTTATCCTTTTGCCAAGAAGGACTCTCACAAGAAGACTTCCTGCAAAGCACTTGTCATGGCTCATGCCTACTCTAATGTTGTAATGGATAAGATTGAGGAGTGCATCAAGAATGGCTTATCTGGTAATGAAAACGACAATTGGTAAATTCAAAATAACAAGAACATTATGAAAAAGTATTTATTTTTCCTTCTTACCCTCGTGGTAGCATCTTTTGCATTCATATCATGCAGCAGTGACGATGATGACAATGGAGACTATGACAAGTCTATGATTGTAGGAACCTGGGAGATGACTGCAGTAAAGACATCTGAGTCTGGCACTTATGTTGACTGGCCTTTCAGAAAGACTTACGCCACATTCAATGCAGACGGTTCATATTACGGCTCTGGATATTTCGGAACAGGTCGAGGAACATGGTCTTTGAAAGGAAACACACTGAATACATATGTTGAAGGTGAACTATTTGCTTCTTACACCATCATTTCTGCGACTTCTACAGTATCAGAAATGAAAATGTCTATTGGTGACGAAGCTATTTGGGTTAAATGCAAGAAACAATGATGCTAATCAAGCATTACTTTGTAATGCATTGAACATACTTCAGAAGGATGACAGGGTCAAACACCTTGCCATCCTTTTTTGTTGTCAGGTGCAGATGAGGACCAGTTGACATGCCGGAACTTCCAGAAACTCCAAGCACGTCTCCTGCATTGACAAACATCCCCTTTGTAACCCAGAATGCAGAAAGATGGCAATAGCTGATGGTATAGCCAGCTGTTTTGACTGTGACATACTTACCTGAGCGATAGTCGTGGCCAACACCAGTCACTTCCCCAGGAAACATGGAAAACACTTTCTCGTAATGAGCTGCCAAATCCACGCCGTTGTGCATGATGGTCTTGTGCTTCACCGGGTGATTACGCATTCCAAACCTTGAATTGATCTGAATGCTTTTCAACGGAAACGAAGCCCTGAGATAAGGAAGAACATCTTGGGAAGAATCTGGAGGCAGAGTATCAGCCTTCACTACAGAGTCCACAGAGGCAACATGAGTTGTTTCTTGTGGACTCTTCTTTTTAGATATACTATGCTTCTTCACATACCCAATCGTATTGAATTGGGCATGTGAAGGAGTCTTTGCGGACACCATTGTCAGTATCAACATCAGTATCTTTATTGCTTTCATGTTGCAAAGGTAATCAGACTCAGTTCAACAACACGAAAGAAGTTACCTCTTCCCTATTATATCTAACTTTATTTATGTTTATAGTATGATAATTGAAGAATAATCATACTATTTTCATAACTATCTATAAAACTTTGATGATACTAACGTACATGTTTAACTTCTTCTATATCTACAATGTAACTTTGTTGTCGGTTTGGCTTTAAGCGCAGTCTGAATAAGCCCTGTCATAGGTCAGCCACCAAATAAAAAAACGAATAAAACAGAAGCAAATGAATTACAATTTCGATGAGAACGAGATGCCTTATGGCATCCTTGAACGTTTCGGACTCACCCAGGCAATGATTGACGACTTGCCCACCGATGTCCTCCAAAACATCTACAATGGCCGCAAATCGCCAGTCCTGCCAGTTCATATCACAGCCGATGATGGTGAGGAAGTCAAGGCACGAACCAGATTCAGCCTGGTAAGAACAGCCGAAGGTGGCGTTGACATGCTCTTCTATCCACAGCTCGATGAGTTGGACTTGAAACTCTTCAACGAGCAGCAGGAGAAGAACCTTGTTGCAGGAAAGCCTATCGTCGGCCATTTGGAGAGCAACGAGGTTGGCAAGGAACTCGGCAGTAAGTGTTTCTTCCAGCTTGATCCAGAAAGCAAGCAGGTGCTCAGTGTTCCAACCCCAGTCATCGGCAGAAACATCCAGTATGTAGCAGACCGCTACCACCTTACTGGCGCAGAGATGCAGAAGTTGCAGAATGGTGACATCCTTACCATCGTAGAGGATGACGAGGAACAATCCATCGGTATCGACCTCAACTCCAACACCGGCATCCGTTTCGCAGCAGGCAACGAACTTGTCTGGAAGAGAGAAGCCAAGCGTGACTGGGATAAGTTCAACTTCGGCATCTTCGGCTGTTGGACTATGGATGAAGACGGCAATCTCGACTACATCCCAGAAGAGAACTATACAGAAGAGATGTGGAATGAACAGAAGAAACTGGGTATGCGCATGATGCAGCGATAACCCAAAGTATTAACCCATAAAACAAGATTTCATGGCAAATGTAAAGTACTATCCAGAAGACGTGCTCGTGGAGAAAGTCCAGAGCGGAGAATATGGCTGGCTTGACTACATCAACCACCACTCCCCTGAATGGCAGGAGGAATACACTGCCTTCTGCAAAGAGAAGGATCTCATTGTCAATGAGGAATCGGCAGAGGAATTTGTCGATTGGAAGGGCGAGCAGATTGAAGCTGGCGAATAATCACACAGTACAGAATCAATAAACAGCATTAGAATATGTCAATCAGATCAAATGCATTACCAGTAGGCAGAGACCTGGCACCAGAGCTTCAGGAGATTCTCAGAAAGAATGGTATGCAAGCACATATCATCAGACAAGGAGAAGGTTATCAGTTGGCCGTTCAAGGTCACGATTCCCCTCTGCTGACCTACGCCATCACCGCACAACAGCACAGAGCCTTGGTTGACTGGGGAGCAAACTCAGCCAACAAGCAAGCCTACAACACCGTGGCAGAACTCGTGAAGAATGATTTCTACATGCCACGTGACTTCGTTCATGCCAGAAATGCCAATGGCCGTGTTGCCATGGGACTCCACGGCTACCGCATAGGCGTTGGCGAATACGGCAGACTTCCCTGGAACAAACGACATGCCCACATGATGATGGATCCATATCACGGAAGATTCCTCGGTTGGACTCCACGATGCCAGGAAGGATTCCACATGCGCAGAGTTGGAGGAGCCATGTTCATGCAGGGTGCTCCAATCGTACCAGAACGTCCTGACGGCAGAATGAAGCCGGGCGAATTGCTGAATGGCGGTTATGGCTTCTATTATAAAGGTGGTCAGCAAAACATGGTACAGCAACCTTCGCAGGATGTGTTGGCAGACCTGCAATCAGTCATTACCCCTGTAGTGGTTCGTCCACGTCCCCAGGAACCTGCCAAGCCATACAAAGAACTCATCACCTCCAAGGTCTATTTCAGCAATGACAAATGGCAGGAGTGTCTTTCGTCTCACGGCATCATCGTAGATGCAGCCAATAAAACACTCACCATCCAGTCCACAGCCACCAAGCAGGACTTTGTCTATGACCTCACTGAGGATGAAGTGAAGAAACTGACCAACAATTCCATCAAGCAAGTACCAGTCCAGAACCGCATCGACATCATCAACAATGCCATCAGAAACGATTTCCAGGACAAACTGACGATGGATATGCTCAATTCCAAAGAGCAGATCAGCTTGAAGCTCAGACCAGAGATAGAGGCAGAACTCAACAACCGCCAGCAGATGGTGATTGACCAGTCACTCCCAGCTAATGGCGACCAGATTACTATCGAGCCAGAAGACCGCAGTGTTGCTCATGTAGATGGCAACAGCCTGTATGAGCAGAACGAAAGCAAGGGATGGTTCCGTGAAGGCAAGCATGGCAGAGAGGTTCAGGTTGATGACATCAAGGTTGAGCCAGTGCGTAATGAGCAGGGGGAAATCCAGAAAGACGAGAAAGGCAACGCCAAGTTTCGCATGACCGCCGTCATCAATGGAGAGAGCATCAGCCATGAGATTACCCAAAAGCAGTATGATAAGTTCATGGCTATCGATGACTACCACCGCATGAAACTCTTCTCCCACATCTTCAAGGAGGTGGATATGAAAACCATCCCTGGAGAAGGCAAGAACATCGGGGCTCAGATTGGAGGAGCTCTCCTTGCAGGACTTGCCGTGATGAGCGAACTGGGCAGAGACCGTCCAGCTCCGGCAGTATTCGTAGAACACCATCATGACCATGCCCATGGGCCACATGTCTATTTCAAGGGCAGCGTGGATTCACCGCAAGACCTTGCTTCACGAGCCTTCGATGCAGGACTCAATGCAGGAGAACACGGTGTAGGCTTAGGTCATGGCAGATAAACAACAATTCACATTCAAGAGATGACAGACGAACAGACATTTGCAGACTACAGAAGCCGTCTTAACATCAAGGACGTATTGGAGGACGCAGGCTACACGTTTTACAAACGTGATGGCTTGCGCTATCCTGCGTATGTACGCCTGGGCAGCGACGGAAAAAGAATCAGTGGAGACAAGTACATTATCATGCCCAACAAGAACTGCTGTTTCCAGCCGCCAACCATCAAACTCTACTCTGTTACCTCCTTCATCTGGGAGCATCCTGACCTTTTCAAGGAGTACAAGAATGGCATGAAGAAATCAGCCCTTGTCCATAAGGTCTGCCAACGCCTGCTAAACATTCCGGTAGAACATCGGAGTCTGGAAGTACATAATCCAACGGTCAACAGCAAACCATTTGACATCAATGACTACAAGATTGACCGTTTCAATCCCAAAGACTTCGAGTCACAGAAGCCGTTCTACGCCTTCTTCAAGTCAAGAGGAATTGATTTCGCCACCCGTTGTGCCTTCCATCACAGCTTCTTCCTCGCATCGAAAACCGCCAAGGATGGCTGCATCTATAAGAATCTCTCTTTCCCTATGCACATTCCCGGGCAACCAGACAAATGTGTAGGGTTAGAGGAAAGAGGCTATCCTCGCAAGGATGGTTCTGCCCGAAAAGGCATGGCTACCGGCACCAATGCCAGTGAAGGATTATGGATGGCAAGTCCCAAGAAAACGGCACTCCAGAATGCCCGTATCGTACTTGTCTTTGAAAGCGCATACGATGCCATGGCATTTTACCAGCTGCAGATGCGCAAGGAATCAGGATTAGACCAGCGTGGACGGCAGGATCTGAAAGCCGGAGTCTATGTCTCTACTGGAGGTAACCCAAGCTATGGGCAGATACAGGGATTGTTGAAAGCTGCACCCCAAGCCACCTTCCACCTTGGCTTTGACAAGGATGTGGCAGGAAAGCAGTTTGTGGCAAACTTCGAGGATATAGCAAGCAAACAGAGTCCTGTAGCTCCAGGAAATGTACCTGCTGAAATGAGGGAGTTCATGGAAAGCTTCGACAAACAGCCGAGAACCATCAAGGAACTGCTAAGTTTTAATGATGAGAACTACAGCTTACTACCCCAAGAACTCAAACAGCTCTACCTAATTTACGATTCTGCAAAAGAAGAGGCATTTGAGTATCACTACTCTCCCTTCTTGTGTAAAGAAGACAAGCAGGAAGCTGCTGACAAGATGAACAAAGCATTCAAGGACTTCAAGGATGCACTGCTACAGAAGCTCAACCTGCACGAAGACCAAGACCTCGCTCCCGTGAAGATTATTCGGGAAGAGCCATCGGAAGGCTACAAGGACTTCAATGACGAACTTTTGGATAAGAAACAGTTCTCCATGACGGACGTAGTAGAGACCGCATTTGACGAGAACGGTGTGGACTTGACTTTTGAACGGCAAGAAGAGAACGAGGAAACCAAACATCATGGATTTAAACGATAATGAATATGGCAGACCCAATCAGACGATACAACATCATCACCCTACGCCCTCACTGGGCGCAGTATATCATCTCGCAAGGGATGTCGTTCATCATCAGCTGTGCCCTGTTCCTTATTGCCGGTCACGACAGCATTACCTACAAGATGCCTTTCGTGGTACTTGGAGGTGTGATGACCTGCATCATGCTCTATAGATGCTTATATCTCTACAAACTAAGATATATCATCACCTCTGAACAGCTCATCATCCAGCATGGAGTACTGACCAGAACCAGTGACTACATAGAGCTGTACCGAGTGGTGGATTTCAGCGAGAACCGTGACATTCTAGAACAGTTGTTCGGATTGAAGACAGTATGGATATTCAGCGGCGACCGCTCCAATCCCAAACTGGACATCTACGGTGTGAAGGAAAGGTTGGACGTGGTGAGAATCATCCGTGAACGTGTAGAATACAACAAAAAGAGAAAAGGCATATATGAAATTACCAACAGATAACAGAAGAAGCAAGGTTGTTGCAGCCATTACCTTGGCGTTAATGCTGCTGCCTACTATAGCTCATGCTCAGGTTGCCTCCAGCAATCCATTGGAGTATGTTGCCTTGGCTGAGGGAAACGAACTTATCAACGGTCAGATCAAGAACCAGATAGAAGACCAGCAGAAGACTGCATTCCTTCAAAACACCATCGCAGCCGAGTTCTCGCAGATTCACAAATGGGAAAAGAAGTACAACAGCTATCTGAAAACGGCATCGGGTTATGCTTCCACGTTGAAAGCCTGCACCTCGCTCTATGACGACGGTGTGAGGATCTTCATCAACTTGTGCAATCTGAAGAAGGCCATAGCAAGCAACCCACAGGGCATTGTGGCGACAGCGAGCATGAACAATCTCTATATCGAGACGGCCACAGAGCTCGTCACGGTATATACCACTTTAAAGGATGCCATAGCCAAAGGTGGCAATGAGAATATGCTCACTGGTGCAGAACGAAGCAAAACCCTCTGGGAACTGAACGACCGTCTGGCACAGTTCAACAAGAAGCTGTCAAGGCTATGTCTAAGCATCAGATACTACACCATGGCCGATGTCTGGAACAATGTCACGGCAGGAATGCTCGACCGGAGCAATGCCGAAATAGCCAGTCAAGCCCTTGGCAGATGGCGCAGATGCGCCAGAGTTGTAACACCATAAGAAAGATTATTTGAGGATAACATTTATGAAACGTCTCTATGCTCTCATATTACTTCTCTTTTCTCTCATCCTTCCCTTTGATGGGCAGGATGGGAGTTTTCTCCGTGCCCAGGGCAATGACCCTGTCTTGGCAGGTATGATATTCCAATATACCGACAAAGCCAAGAAAGAGTTGAAGCAACAGGAACAGATGATGCAACTTGTATCTACAGGTCATATATGGATCAAGGAAGAGGTAGAAGGTACAACCAACCTACAGAAGGAGTTCAATAACTATCTTGACCGTTTCAACAGCATCATCAGCTATGCAGCTCAGATCTATGGTTTCTATTACGAAATAGACCGTCTCGTGGCACAACTCGGAACCTACAGCCACCAGCTTAGCCATCAGACGACCAATGCTCTTGCCGTGGCACTGTCCTCCAATCGCAACAAACTCTATCGGGAACTTATCATGAGCAGTGTAGAGATTGTCAATGACGTTAGGCAAGTATGTCTTGCGAATACCAAGATGACAGAGAAGCAGCGACTGGAGATAGTCTTTGGCATACGACCGAAACTCAAACAGATGAACCAGAAACTCAAACGGTTGATACGGGCAGTGAAATATACCAGACTGTCAGACGTATGGGCAGAAATAGACTATGGAGCCAGGAGTGAAGTGGACAAGCCTACCATTGTACAGCGATGTAAAGAACGATGGCGAAGGAATGCAAGACATTGAAGTAAAGATTCAATATAATCAGATAACAAATAACAGTACAATAATTTAGAAATACATAACATTATGGGTTGGGGTTCATTTTTAAAATCAACTCTCCGATTGGGAGGAAGGATGACCAGTGCAACTGCACACACAGTGGGCAGTGCTGTGCTTCATCCTCAACAGACCTTGAAAGGCGTAGGTACTGCCACAAAAAGCGCAGTGGTTGGAGGAAGTCTCGGTTACATCGGTTGGGAGAAGCTCACCACGGACAAAAGCGTTGTTGGCATAGTCAGCGATGCCGTCATAGGAGAAGACAACACCAAGAAGATTGGCGACACCGTATCAGGGATTGGCAATGGCGTGAAGGACTTAAAAGATTCCGTTACAGGACTCTCGGACAACGTAAACGGTGCTATCAGCAGCGTGGATTCCAAGTGGAGCGGTATGTCTGGCTTCCTTAGAGCCATGTTCTCTGGTCATGGCGGTGACATGTTCGGAAACTTCTTCAGCAACATAGGCAAAGGTAACGTTTCTGGTCTCAGCCTTATAGGACTTGTAGTCTCTGCCCTCCTCGTCTTCGGTCGCTTCGGATGGTTAGGCAAGATAGCTGGAGCCGTACTTGGAATGATGATGATAGGCAATAATGCCAATCTAAGCAGCCTACTTGGTGGCAACAGTGACCGCAAGGCAAGCAACCACAAGGAAGAAGAAAAGCAGCAAGAAGTAGAGCAAACCAATACTGTAAGCAGAAGGAGATAACAAACACTATAACATAGTATTACACAATGCACTATACACAAGAAATGATACTACATTCCGACAGTGGCTATTGCATGCCATTCGAGGAAAGAAACGGAGAAGTGACCATGTCCCTGGGCTACGGCAAACAGAAGCATCCGCACACCGGAGAGTCATTTTTCCATCATGGAGTTGACTTCAAGGTCAAGAACTATCTGCTGTCTGCAGTAGCTACCGGCAAGGTGACAGGTCTGGGCAACGATGCTATTCACGGCATCTACCAGATTACCCGATACGGTGACTATGAAGTGACCTATGCCCATCTGAGCAACGTGTTTGCCAACTACGGCAAAGAGGTAAAGGCAGGGCAAGTCATCGCCGTCAGTGCCGACTCCCTCCATGTAGAAGTCAAATACAAGGGCGAAGAACTCAATCCACTGGAGTTCCTCACCATGATCTATAGCAATCTGAAAGTGATGGAACAGAACGGCAAGCCAGGCGCAGCACCTCAGTTCGTCACTCTTGACATGGATGTTCATACCATGTATGACAAAGACCAGAAGGAGATTGAAGACCTCATGATGCGCTTCTTCCCCGACTACATGAGCGACATGAGCCAAGGCATCTATGCCCTTCCAGAGCATACGGAACTTGCACTTCGCAACATCTTCACCATGTCGGCCATGAAGAACTACTTCTATGAGACTCTGCCATCCATGGCAAACCCATTGGGCATGGGCGCAAGAAGCATTCCAATAGCCGAGCGAGTACAGAACCTCCTCATTGGAGATTTCCTCAACTATCTCGCCTTGCGCCATCAGATCTTTCTGTCGAGCATGAGCGCCATCGAAAAAAAAAAGCACAAGACCGGGCAATAGCGACAAGCGGAATCGTTGACCCACTGGCAGAACTGGACATCGATGTGCAAAGCTTTGACATTCCACGCCTGGTGAGCGTCTATCCCGACAAGTCGGGAATCAGATGGTGGACTAAGGCTTGGTTCAACAACAGCGAGAAAGGCGAAGCAGCCATTGAGATAGAAAGAAATCTGGCCATCAAGTTCATCAACGACAACATCGAGAAGGACGAATGGCTGGAGGAATATTTCCCGAAACAGATGGAAGTCTATCACAACGCCATCGAACAGACCAGGGAACAAATCCTCAACCAATTAAACTTGTAAACATAAAGCTATGGTAGAGTCAAAACAGGATAAAATATTCAATACTAAGGTTATACCGATTATGAATAAAGTTCGGAATGACCTACAGAACAAGCTTGCAGACGAGTTGCGGTCAAACTCCAATTCGTTTGCAGGTCTGATGGCAGCAGCAGCTGGACCTGACGGTGGTATGGCATCCATGCAGGCGCAGAATGACACCCTCAAATACACCGGCAAATGGACATCCAAGACCACCGAAGACTATATTGCGATGGTCAAGAAAGAGTTGAAGCGACAGCATATCACTGTCAATGCTTCCATGGAACAGAAGATGATCGACAAGATGATAAAGGACAAAATACCGAAATCATCCATCGACTACATCATGCGAAAGGCTGCCACCAGTACCATCTTCTACCTACCGCAGGAAGTCGCAAAATCGCCATTGGAGCAAAAGATAGACTCGGAGGCAGAGAAGCGGTATAAGCCATCGGTCTGGGAAAAGAACGCTGGTATAGCCCTTGGCTCTGTAACCGACCTTGCCTGTATGGGAGGATTGGGAGGTGGCTTAAAGACTGCCGCCACCTGGATAGGAAGCGACATGCTCGTCACCCATGTTGGTGATAAACTCAATGACCGTTCCGATGTTCCCATGATCATTGCACCGGGAAAGGAGGATGAATACAGACGAACGCAGCAGGAAAAGAAGAAACAAGCGGAGCAGAAACCGCAGAACAAGCCACAATCTGAGGAAGGAGCACAGCAGGCAGAACCAACAGAAGGAGTGAACCAATCTGAAGGTGAAGCCAATAACACGCAGCCCGAACAGACTAACATGAACGGTTGGCAAGGGCTTCTCACATCATTCGGCCTCAACGGTATCAGTGACATAGGCCATAATCTTGGCTATGTATTGGCCATGCTTCCTGATATGCTCGTCGGCATGTTCACCGGTAAGACCAAGTCCATCAATATCAAGGACAACATGATGCCTATTGCAAGCATTGTTGCAGGTATGTTTGTCAAAAACCCGATTCTCAAAATGGTGCTCATAGGAATGGGAGGCATGAATCTTCTCAATAAAGCTGGACATGAAGCCTTGGACAACTTCAAGGCACAGGATCATCCGCAAAAGGCTGGTGGCAGAGTCAACTATCGCATCTATCCCGAAGAGCCTCTGAATGCACGCATCCAGAATCCGGAGATAAGAGCCAACTGCCTGATCGCAACCATTGACAGAGTGCCCTGCACCATAGCCCTTCCAGAAAGAGTTGTAGATGCCTACCGTCAAGGAGCGCTACCTCTCAACACCCTTGCCAATGCGGTGCTGGCCAAGAACGACCAAATGCGACAGATAGCATCCGAAAAGTACGAGGCTGGCGAACGAAAGACAGTCATCGAGAGACCACTTGCTCAAAGATAACATAGAACAAAGATGAAAAGATACTGGTATAAGTTCCGTGTCAAATACGGTAAAGCCTTTGACACAGGAAAGAATAAGAAAGTCAGTGAAGAATACCTGGTAGATGCCGAAAGCTTCACCGAGACAGAGAAACGTGCCACCAAAGCTGCTACAGAGCTTATCGGTACCAGAGACTTCGACATCACAGCCATCTCACGTGAACCTATCACTGAGATTCTGAAAGAAGACGAGAATGAAGGCAACCACTGGTACAAGACCGTCGTCTCCCTTGTCACTGAGGATGAAGACACAGGCGTAAAGAAGTTCTCACCACAGACCATCTACGTCAATGCTCCTTCGACAAAGGAAGCAGACCGCATGCTACGTCAGCACATGAGCAGCAGTGTGACAGAGTGGGAAATCAAATCCATAGCCGAGACCAAGGTACTTGGAGTTCTTGGCTATAAGCAATGATCACAAAAACATCATATCCATGACAGAAAAGAATCAGCAAGAAAAAATGGCTGCAGAACGTCAGGTGGAACTGTTCACTAAGGCGTTCGGGAAAGCCAAGGAAGATAATGGCATTTGGCTGGACAACAACGGTCGCAAGGCTCCTGGACTCTACCAGAAGCATTTGCAGGTATCAGCCTTCAATGCCATCATCTTAGGAATGCACGCCGATCAAAACGGCTACAAAACCAACCAATATACGCTTTTTTCGGAAGCAAAGAAACGTGGCGAGTCTGTTCAATCAAAAGAGAAAGGAGTACCGTTCCTCTGGTACAACTGGAACGAGTATGTCAACAAGCACAACCCTGAGGACAAAATCAGCCGTGCAGACTACCAGACTCTCCCTTCAGACAAGCAAGCAGACTATAAAGGTATCAGAAGCCGTGAAGTAAGAGCCTTGTTCAATATCGAGCAGACTACCCTACCCATGGTTGACAAGACCTCCTTTGAAGCAACAGTCCAGGAATATGGCAGGTTGAATGACCGAAAGGATGTAGAGTCAGCCTCCACCGCTATTCGCCAAGGTGTAGAAAAGCTTCTGGAAAAAGCACGTGAGAACATGGTCGAAATCCGCAGTGACTCTACCGGTGTAGCACATTACGACAGCAAGAAAGACATTGTCTTCCTGCCAAAAGCATCTTCCTACGAACACTATGAGGATTATGCCCGTGATGCAGTTTCTCTGCTTGTCACAGCCACTGGCCATGGGCAGCGACTGGCTCGTGAAGGTATGGTAACGAAGAACGGAAAGGTCTCAGTAGAGGATTCCATGAAGCAGGAGCGTCTGGTCACAGAGGTTGCTACCGCCGTAAAACTCCAGGAATTGGGAATCTCAGCCAAGCTCTCCCCAGAAAGTATGGCGATGACCGACTATTGGGCAAGAGAACTGAAAGAGAATCCTTGTCTCATTGATATACTGGAGAGGGATGTCAACAATGCCGTAGATATGCTCCACAAGGCAGAACGTGGCGAAAAGGTTGAATTGAACAGCAAGACTGTCAGAAATCAGGCAGATGCCATCAAGAGCATCCTTCCAAAGCACTACTATGTGGCTGACGAAATCAAGACCCTTCCCAACAAGTCCACCAAGGAGTTTGTCCTCGTAAAGGATGCAGAGGGAAAGATGGCAGATGTTGTCCTTCCAGAAGGTGCATCGCTGGGTATGGATAGCGACATTCCTGGTATGAAGAAAGGTCGTATCGAACATGCACTGCAGAAGGAAGGCTATGAAACCGTCACCTTCTACAATGTTGATGGTTCCATGGGTTACCGTCCTGACGACAGTTTCTTTGACGGCAAGGCTGTCTCAGTTGCCAGACTGAACAACTGGAGCCTGGAGACCATCACCCTGCTTGATGTCTCAGATGCAGTGAAACGCTCTGGAGCCGTGGACTTCGACAAGATTCTGATGCTGCGTGACGATGAAGGAAAGTGGGCACTCTATCTGAAACCTGAGAATGAAAAGGCTTTCAGCGTATATCCAGACAAGGCCGATGTCAACCTGTTCTTCACCACAGTAAAGCAAGGAGACGAGGAGCTTTCAGACACTATGCGTCAGGACATGGCACAGAAATACTACATGGAAGCTTCCAATAAGCCAGAAATGAAGGTTGACCTCTTCAAGAGCAACGTTCCTGCCGAAGAGGTGGACAAAATCCAACGTGTCAACATCTTCAAGACCAAAGAGACGGACAATAAGCCGAGTGTCATCCTCTGTATGCCTACTGTGAATGGAGAAAAGCTCAAACCTCGTGAAATCTCACCATCCCAGTGGCAACGTATGTGGCTCGCCGAGAACATGCAGGACTACAAGAAACATCTTGCTGCCAGTCTTTTTGCCGATGTACTGCGCAAAGACCGGACCGATGCGGTAGCTGTAGGCACTGAAAAATCGGAGCAGGAAGCCCAGAGCAATGAGGTAAAGCAGAACACCGCTCAACAAGAGGAAGACAAGGCTACGGAGGAACAGAAAGAGGAAACTCCAGAAAAGAAAGAGCAGAAGCAGAAGGAAGAAAAGGCAAAGGAAGAGAAGACAAAGGCTGAGACAAAGGCTGCCGTTGTAGCAATGACTCCGATGTTAAAGCAATTCTACGAGCTAAAAGGTAAACATCCTGATGCTGTGTTACTTTTCCGTTGTGGAGATTTCTACGAGACCTATTGTCAAGATGCCGAGAAAGCTTCAAAAATCCTGGGCATCACGCTTACCAAGAGTTCCCATACCAAGGATGCAGACGGCAAGTCTCTGACCATGGCTGGGTTCCCATACCACGCTCTCGACACCTATCTGCCAAAGCTCATCCGTGCAGGAGAACGGGTTGCCATCTGCGACCAGTTGGAAGCCCCAAAACGTACCACTGAGGAAATTTCCCCCTCCAAGGTAGAGAACCCTCAACAGGAACAGAATAATTCATCAGGAATACACAGATAACATGTAATCATCATGTCAAGGAATCAAGAATATGTAGAACAATATGCAGAGTATGCCATGGAGCAGATGCGCCGATATGGCATACCTGCTTCTGTCACCCTTGCACAAGGCATCTGCGAGAGTGCAAGCGGACAGAGCGAGTTATCCCGAAAGGGAAACAATCATTTCGGTATCAAGGCTACTTCCGGTTGGGTTCAGAACGGTGGCAAGTACCTCATATATACCGATGACCGTCCTAACGAGAAGTTCTGTCAATACGCTTCTGTTGGCGACTCATACGAGCATCATTCCCAGTTTCTGAAAGGAAACAAGAGATACAGCTCGCTCTTCAAGCTATCCCCCGATGACTACAAGGGATGGACAAACGGACTGCAGAACTCCGGTTATGCCTCCAACAAGAAGTACGCTTCAAGTCTTCAAAGCATCATCGAGAAGAACAACCTGCAGAAGTATGACCAGATGGTCATGAAGGAGATGAAATCGCAAGGAAAATCCTTCGGTACCGAAGCCAATCCTCGTCAGCAAGGAGAACAAACCAGCCAGAAGACGAGTTCTTCAAAGCCTGCGGAGAACGAAAAGTATTCCTATCCCTTGAAGAGAAACGAGTTTATGCTCGTCACCTCACCTTTCGGTATGAGAAAAGATCCGCTCAATCCTGCCAACACGCAAATGCACAAGGGCATCGACATTCAAGCCAAGCATGACAATGTACTGGCAACGGAAGACAAGGGCAAGGTCACTCAGGTCAACAACAATCCGAATACTGCAGGTGGACTGTCTGTAACTGTAGAATACAACAGAAATGACGGCAGCAAGTATCAATGTACCTACATGCACCTGAGCAGCATTGCCGTCAAGACAGGCGACACTGTAAATGCCGGTCAGCGATTGGGCGTGACTGGCAATACGGGAACCAGAACCACTGGTGAGCATCTGCATTTTGGGGTGAAAAGCATCTCTGCGGATGGCAAGGCACGGGATATAGACCCTGCTGCGTATCTTGCTGAAATCTCTCAAAAGGGAAACATCCAGTTGCAGACTCTCCACAACGGCAAGGACATCACCGCTCAGTACAAGGTTAGCAATCCAGCCTCACAAGGCGAAGTGACTGACACAGCACAAAGTCCTGAAGACTGGATGAAGAAGCTTCTGTCATCAGAGGACAGCGGAGTGAAAATGCCAGGCGATGACCCTGTCATTGAGATGGCAATGACCATGTTCACCTCTCTCATGGCACTTGCCCTGCAGATAGACAACAAGAGCGAAGAAGAGAAAATGCAAAAAGTGACCGACTCGGTTGTCAGCAAGAGCATCGACCTCTCCTCGCTCCTTCCCTCCTATAAAGCCTGTTCCGTGAACATTCAGGATGGCAAGCCTTATCTCCATGTAGATAACGGAACCGTCCAGTTTACAAGAGAAATGACCCAGGCAGAAATGACAAAGCTCCAGCAGACGCTCGGCAATGCCAATCTGAGCGATGAAGACAAGCGAAGAGGTGTTGCCTCTATCATACAGGCTGCAACCGTATCTCAGCAGATGTCACAGAACTACCAGAAAGGCGTTGACAATCAGCAGGACCGACAGGAATCTGTTCAAATCAAATAATGAAGTAAAACAATAGACCAAGTTTATTATGATTAAATGTAATGTAACCGTATGCGGCACGGTGTGTCGCCAGGCACAGATGCGTGCCAACAAGGAAGGTAAGCAGTTTCTCTCGTTTGGAATCAGCGTAGTGGTTCAAGCCAAGACCGGTATCAACAAGACTGTTGAAATCAGCGTGGCCAAGGATGGTGACAACCAGGCTGAACTGGTCAACTATCCTGTAGGTTCCCGTATCGAGGTGGCAGGAGTTCTCCAATTCCATAAGAAAGGCGATGCGCTTTACCTCAATCTCTCGGCTTCGGGAGTGAATACCTTTAATGCAGGAAGCCAGGACGCAATCACCGGCACCATCGAGTTCAGAGGAACCATCGGCAAGCAGGTTGAGGTGAAGACCGACAAGAAGGGCAAGCCTTATACCCTATTCTCTGCCTACAGCAGCGAGAAGGATGGTGACAACTATGCCTACACCTGGATTCGTTTCATCCAGTTCGACACCACAAAGGCAGACTGGGTACAGGCTAAGGCTGGCATTAATGCCAAGGGTGATTTGCAGGTGGAAGCCTACAACGACCGCCTCGACCTCACTTGCCGTGTCACCGAGCTTACTCCATGGGAGAAGAAAGCTGCATCCACCAACCAATAATGAATGATTATGGCTGATTACAAGAAATATAATACAGATGGCCGTAGCAGTGAAGACCGTGCTTTGGACAAGTTTGCCGAGATGATGATTGAGAAAATCAACACCTTGCAGAACGACTGGAAGAAGCCTTGGTTCACTGAAGGTTCCCTGACATGGCCTAAGAACCTGTCAGGGCGTGAGTATAACGGCATGAATGCCCTGATGCTCATGATGCACTGTGAGAAACAGGGATATAAGTTGCCTGTGTTCTGCACCTTCGACAGAGTTGCCGGTCTGAACTTCAATAAGGACAAACAAGGAAAAAGACAGCAGGTTAAGGACAACAATGGTGAAGCTTTGCCTCAGGTGACAATCCTCAAAGGCGAGAAGAGTTTCCCGGTTTTCATCACGACTTTCACCGTTGTGAACAAAGAGACAAGGGAGAAAATCAAATACGATGACTACCGCCTGATGTCCGAGGAGCGACGCAAGGAGTATAATGTATATCCTAAATTGCAGGTTTACAATGTGTTTAATGTGGCGCAGACCAACTTGCAGGAAGCTCGTCCGGAACTCTACAAAAAGCTGGAGGCAGCTGCAGGAGTAAACCGACCTTTGAATCAGGGTGATGACTTCTCTTTCCCTGCCATGGATAAGATGATCAAGGAAAACGGATGGATCTGTCCTATCAAGCCTGTCTATGGGGACAATGCCTACTACAGCATTTCGAAGAATGAGATTGTCATTCCAGAGAAACGCCAGTTCAAGGATGGAGAGTCCTTCTACACCAATCTCGGACATGAGATGGCTCACTCTACGGGGTCAGAGAACCATTTGGGCAGATTGAAACCTGCATCTTTCGGAAGCGCAGAATACGCTCGTGAGGAACTGGTTGCCGAACTGAGTGCCGCCCTGGTAGCCCAGCGTTTCGGTATGACCAAGCACTTGAAGGAAGACAGTGCCAGTTATCTGAAAAACTGGTTGGACAGTTTGAAGGAATCGCCTGAATTTATCAAGACTACGCTTACCGATGTGAAGAAGGCTTCGCACATGATCAACCAGCATATTGATGCTATGCAGCTGAAAATAGAGCAGGAGCAAAGTCAAAAGGCTGAGCAGAAGCAAGAGAAAGCTCCAACGATGTATTACGCATCAGTGGCGTATCTCCAGACTACCGATGCTACTGACCGTTTCGACAAGTGCAAAAATGACGGCGACTACAATGCACTCCTCACTGAGGCAAAGGAATACGACCAGGGTGATGCTCCAGACCTCTCCAAAATCAATCTCTCACCAACTAAATACCGTGGCGATGACCTGCTTGTTGAAGATGAGCATTATGCTGTGGTATATAATCCGACTGTTGGAGGTACATACGATGTGATGCGCAAGGTAAGCGCAGAGGAAATCAAGGATAACATCATCCGCTACGGTCTCCCAGAGGATGCAACTGATGACGTGAAGGAAGTTGCCAAGCAAATGGAAAAAGAAGAGGTTGTTGCTCAGGAAGAAGAGCAACATTACCATCGAGGACGATAATTCATCCCTTTACAGCATAGGGCGACGCTATCACCTTACACTTTTTCGGGTAGGAGGTAAATACTAATTATCAGTATTTTATCTCCTACCCGATTTGTGAATAACAATAAGCCACTGGATTTTGTGCTATATTTTGGTAGCTTCTGCCATTATACCATTTCCGCTTTGCTTCATCGATCCCCAAAAGATTTTAAAATCTGGCAGGTTGGTTTTCGAAATAGTATTCTATATATAGAAATGCTATTTAAAGTATGAATCCAGTTCTTTAATTTCATCTGCAAGAGATTTATCCATCTCCGTCTCTATGAAATCTTTTTTTACTTTTGTAATAAAGCGGACATCTGTAAATAGACGGTATAGCGTAACTAAAATACCTCCGACATCTAATTTTCTCCAGTCTTCAGTTCCGATAGCATAAGCTATATTACCTGCAGAAGCAAGTGAGTTTGAAATACTTAAGATTTTTCTAGTTCTCACTTCATATAATTTTCTGTCACCATCTTTCTGTGGATCATAAAGCAATCCATGAACAAGACCAATTATCATATTAATCAATATGCTAAAACCAGCTTGTTTGCCTACAATTTTTAAATCTCTGAGCAAGCATAATGAGTCGTATTGACTTTTATATAAATCGCCTGCAAGAGACTCAGAAAACACCTCAATTATAGGGACGGGAAGTCCTAACTTGGTGAAAACATCAGATTTGAGATGAATATATTCAGCAAATACTCCTGCTGGCAGTCGCAACCAATCTTCCTTTGTACTGTCAAAAACTTCATAAAAAATCGTACCAAGATTTGTTTGTTCTGAGAAATGCGGTGTTCCTTTTCTTGAAATTCTATAGGAATTTAAGTTAGAAAGCGTGCATGTATCTGTAACAAAATTAGCAGTACCAAATATCCAACCTAATACAGGATCATGACCTAGTGTCTTATACCTATGATATTTGCCTTCAAGATTCTCTCCAAAGTTTGGCGATCCTACGGTAGTATCATATGGAGCGCTACTAAAGATGATTTGCTCCCAGGATTTGTATTTTTTTTCACTTTCTCTGTGACCATGATCTTTGAAACGTTCTTGAAACGACTTATTGGATTCTTTTACGGATTCCTTTATTGATCTATCATTGTGATCTAATCTACTATCTTTGTCAATAGTTTGTCCCAAATCACCACACAATTCTTGTATGATAAGCCATCTTGCAGTCTGTAAAGCTGTTGCCACCATAAGAAACGCCATATCCTTTTTGTTTAAGATACCAGTTTTGACAGAAAACTCATCGTTTATTCTTTGAACTTCATCAATACAAAACTGAAATTCTTCCTTTGAAAGCAAATCTTCAAAAGGAACTTCTTCGGAATAGATATCGTTTGCTTTATTAGCTAGTTCGCTCCAATCTGGTATTTCGGATTTATCAATCTTAATAGATGTATCAATATGTTCTAACATCTTTGGGTCTGGTGGAGTAAGCCCACGCTTTTTTAAGAGCGCTTCTGTTCTTCTGCGAATATCAGCTAATTCACCGGCATCTTTATTTCCATTTACGAAATCTTCATGAATATCTTTCTCAAGATGCTTAAGTTGTTCCTCTTGCATCTTGAGAACTTTTAAAGTTTCCTGCTCCGATGTTGAATATTTATATTTACCCATTTTATGCTGCACTAATTTTAACTTCTGTTACTTCAAGCATGCTGAGCATCTGTTTGAGATTGAGAATCTCCTGGTGATTCTTAGCATTCTGCTCTTTGCTCTTAGCAAGTTCTTTGTTAAGTTTTTCAATTACAGCTTGTTGTTTGCGAATAACCTCACGCAACATTCTCTCTTTCTCTTGTTGCTGTTTTTCTTTTTCTTTTATTTTTTTAAATATCCAATTTCCAGCTGCAATGACCAAACCGACTGGCCCCATCAACAAAGGACTGAGAATAAGTTGTCCTCCTGCAGCAAAGACAGCAACCGTAGAGCATACACCAATAGAATTGGCAGTAGAGGTAATCGGTGTTATAGGATTCTGAATTACCGCATCTGCTAATCTACAAATATCTTTAACTTGTTCTTGAAAATCTGCCATTTTTATGTTTCTTTTTAAGAATTAATTATACCTTTTTTGAAAGAATATTGAATAGGAAACATCCGACAAAATAGTTTTGCATTTTACGACATCTCCTTAGGAATGAGTTGTAGTTACAAACAATTAACCCACTCAGACCTACTTCTAAATTCTACTTGCGTATTACACAATTATATTTTAGAAACGTAATCATACTAATAATATTGTATGGACTTTTACAATCTTTACTCTAAATTTAGAAGGGAAAAACATAAAGTAAATATTTTATACCAACCGTATTGCAAAACTAACCTAATATATAGCAATCGATAATTCTTTGTTAATAAGCACATTTTTCTTTCTGCAAATAATTTAGGGAGTTTACTCATCACGAGCAAACTCCCCATGGTGTATGAGAGAAGAATTTTAGTGCTTTTACTCAAAAGCTACATTCAGTATATATTATGTATATATGTGTACATGTATTCATGTATTCACGTATTCATGAATACACGCTTTAGCCTATTTCAGCAAGACAACGGTTGTGAAACGATTTGCCTCATTCGCCGGATATTTGTCTATACCGCCTAAGTTGTAGGCTTTGATCTGGCTCTTATCTACACCTCGCTTGATGAGAGCTTTGGCTATAAACTTGGCACGGCGCTTACCCAAATCCTGGTTACCGGAGTGAGTGCCAGTAGCACTATCGGCTGCACCGGATATTTTAATCTTCAAGTTTTCCTGCTTAACCATCTTCGCAATGTCGTCGAGGTTTACGAGCTGTGACTTGTCAACCAGTTTGTCGGAGTTGAGCTTGAAGAAGAAATACACCGGAACACCGATGCTTACTTTCAAGTGGTCAGAAGATGAAAGGGAATCTGAGCAATAGCCATCAGCATGACCTGCCATGTTGCCATCACCGTTGCCCATTGCACCCTGATTACTTTTGCCATTCATCGAGAGTCGGGCACGGAGGGAGTTGAGACCGCTGTAGCTGTTTTTCGGATAGATGGTCTTGCCATCATCATTTCCTGCAAGTCGCTTTTCCAGATGAGCATTCCTATCCCTCATGTAGGCTATGTAGTCCTGAAGGGCGAGATTCTGCTCGATGTAAGGAGTTGCATCCACTACTCTCTTCCACCCCGTCTTGCCTATTGTGAAGGACAGACCGGCTGAAACGGAAATCATGTTGTCGCCGAACTTGGTAGAAGTTCCGATGCCGTCAAAGTTTCTGGCGGTCAGCATTCCACTCACCTCTCCTACGAGATGAACTCGGTCGCTGATGCGGTAACGGGCTTCCACGCCATAGGTGAAGGCAAACGGATGACTGCCACTTGAACCGCCCTGGCAGGTACAGCTGTTGATCCAGTCGGAATTATGAATCATGCCGACACCTACGAAGGGTATCACATCCCAAAGAGGGATTCCGCTTTCGTTCTGACGGATTCCGGACGTGATGTTGTACAGAAAGTCTGCATGGACAAACTGATACTTCATCGTATGGAACTCTGCATTCTTGAAGCTGAGTCCCTGAAATCCTATTCGTCCACCGATTGCGGGCGTGAACCATTTGCCGACTCCTATCTGCAAGAGAGGAGTGACACGGTCGAACACGTCACCGCAACCAATGGGCGTCCCAAGAAAAGCTGAAGCCCCGCCCTTTGCTTCTATAAACCAATTTCTACCCCAGTTGGCTGCTTCGCTTACATGCTTGAGATATGTAGGATTTACAGGCATGAGCATCTGCTCCTGACTGTATGATTTCTGGATATAAAGACTGTCAGAACTCTGTCTGGCAGTTTGTGCCGAAGCTGTCATTGCAATCAGACACATCATTGCTATTGATAATATTTTCTTTCTCATGTTGTTGTCTTTGATGATTGATTACTTGCGTAAACAAATGAGCATGGTGTTACATCTTCTTTCTTCTTCCGACGGACGGAGCGCACATCTTTCGTGCCATTGCCAGGCATCTTCTTGCCCACTCCCTATCGTCTTCATCCGGTCGTTTGCCCCATCCTGAGCCAGGGCTGCCGCCTCCACCTCCATGCGTCTGAGCGATGGTCGTTGCATCATCCACGAAACCGCACACGAGGTTTAAGGCTACCTTGACAACATGGTTTCCGTCTTCTGCCAACTGGCAGAGAAGCGTGCCGTTGAAGTCGAGTTTCACGCTGTCAGGGAGATTCGGGAAGCGAATGGCAAACTCATGTGCCATGGTGTCGAGCATCACGCCATTGAGATGATAGCTCATGTTGTGCGCCCAGGAAAGTTCAGACTGATTGGCTTTGTCTTCCAGTTCACTGGCCTGCTTCTCAATCTCTTCCTTGTCCTTGCGGAGGGTGTCAAGCAATTGGTTGGTTTCTGAAAGTTTCTTCTCCTTGTCTGCCAGTTTATCTTCCACCAAAGCCTTCTGCTGTTCAAGGCTCTGAATCTTACGGGCGATGTCGGCACTGATGCTGTCGCTGTTGGCTTGCAAGGCTCTCAGCGGTTTGAGTTCTGCTTCCAGACGGTCGATTTCAGCCTTCAGATTCTCTATCATGGAGGTGAAGGATTTCTGCTTCTTCTGGGCGATGGAGAGTTCCACATTCAGATCTTCGAGGGCTTTCCGGGTGTTCAGCATCTGGGCTTCGAGTGTCACGCACTCGTTGGCGAGCCATCGTCGATACTCTTCAGTAGAACGGTGACGTGCTCCTGTCTCTGCTATCGATACCCCTCTCGTGAGTCCCCATTTCTCATTGACCTTGGCAAGCTCGTCGTGCAGGGCAAGAAGATAGTTCTTGTAATCTATGCGGTTCTGACCATGGAAGATTTTCTTGAAGGCGAACTTCTTATCCTTGTCTATCGGCAAAAGCGCACAGTGGACGTGCGGATTCTTCTCATCGCAGTGGACGATGAAGGAGACGATGTTTTCCTCTCCAGATTTATCTGCCACAAAGCGGTAGATGTCCTGTGCCCACTGCTCTATTTCTGGCATTCTACGGATATGCTCGTTACCACCCTTGCTTTCAAAATCCACCTTCTGATTGCCAAAGGCAAGCTCTCGCATGCGTTCCGTTGAACCGCCGAAGATGAAATTCACCACGGTTCGGAAACGTGGCTCTGCCAGTCCTTCGTTGGGGTCTTTGATGCCACGTGAGGCGAGATTTTCTGCCATGCGCCTGGTAAGCGGACGGCTCTTGTCTATCGGGGCGACAATGCCACCTGGACGTATCTCGAAGTTGAGATGCTCACGGCTACGGTCGTAGTTGCCTTCACGCATGGCCTGGTTCCATCCCTTCTCCGTCCAGTCTCTCAACTCTTCGTTGCCTACCGAAGCAAGACCTTTGGTGACCTTGATGTCCATGACCTGTTTTGATGATGTTCCCATATCGTATTTCTTTGCTAATGCCCTTACTCCAGGAGCCTTTTTCGGTCTTGGCAACACAAGGAAATCTGACCCAGCTTGCTGTTTATCTGGTCAGCCCTCCCGACTACTTTTGTAGGTCGGGGTATTAGGCTTCCCAAGACTGAAAAAAAGTGGCAGGTGCAAGCACGCTGCCTCACGTTGCTTGAAATCATTCAGCGATGTGCTAACGGGCGTCCTGATCGCCATCAGCGTGCCTCGCATGGAATAAGGGGGATATGACTATTGTTTTTAATCGTCGGAAGATTCCGCAGGTGCTACCTTTTCGGATGGCTCCCTGGCCTCAGTAAGAGGACGAGGGGGATTCACATAGTAGTGGGATGCGTAGTCGGAGATGTAGTGCTCGAAGATGCAATCCAGGAGTACTATCTCCGCTTTCGAATATCGGGTGACTACTTCGTCCATATAACTCGGCTTGGTGTTGCCACTGATGGCTTTAGCCAGAATGCCAAGAGAATCTATCACTTTGTGCCAGTCCCATACGTAGTCTTTTCCGAAGAGCAGGCTCACGGAATCGGAAAGTTCCTCAGGCAGTTCTTTCTCCTGATTAAGATAACGGAGGATGGACACTGCCAGTGAATCGAACACCAGGGCTTGCTGATTGACAACACGTCTGGCAGGAATGCCGCCATATCCTTCCTGCTTGGCCATGTTCATCTTCAAGTCGTAATAACGGCTGTAGGATTCGGCCACTTCCTTGGCGGTGGATCTGCCTTTGATGAAGCGGATGAACTGCATGGCGCAGAAGTCGAGGATGTCGTCCGGACTCTCGATAAGAAGAGACAGACGTTGCTCCAGGTTGACAGAGAAGATGAAGCTCTTGGAATATGGCTCTACGGAAAGCTGACCAAGTTTGGTGAGTCCGGAGATAAACTGGCGAACCGTGGCACGCTGCCATTGCCACTGACGGGCAAGTTCGGAAATGGTGGCAACAAACTGACCGGGCAACAGCTGTAGGGCTACATCGGTTCCCGGAGACTGATAGGCTCCTGAGGATGCTTTCGAAAGCAGGTCGCAGTAGGCTTCCAGCTTGCTGTAACGTTCCTCTGCTTTCGGCTTCAGAAACTCCAGCAACGAACGGTCAACACCTCTGCATCTGTCTGCTTCGGGTGTTTGTTGATTGGGGTGATGAGTCATTTGAGTCATTTTTGAAATTGGAATGTTGAGCAAGTGGATATGATTCTGTGCCAGTTGCAGGTGGCAACTAATAGTAATTTCTGATAATCAGCGCAAGCAGATCCTTCGGGTTGTTGATGGCCTCAGGATGGCTCTTCATGCTGAGCACTTTTCCAGATGGATAGAACACAGCTGCCACGCTGACAGTAAAAAGGAATAGGTACATGCTGTTCATATAAGGTAAGGCGAAGCAAACCATCGAGAGCAGCAAGGTGGCGAACCACAGTCTTTTTCTCTCATGCAAAAGATGGAAGGTGCTTTCTGCGATTTTCCTGTTCAGAAGCACCAGGGTCAGGAGTGTTGACACTACGACAGAGAGATTGGGAGCCGTGACATGGCAACACCAGTTGATGAAGATAAGCATCAGCACAACCAGGTAAGCATAGAGATTTCTTGCGCTCTGAAACATAGCCATCTTCCACATAAACCGCTTCATGAATCCATATTCTTTCCTGTAAAGGCAGAAAAACGCTGTCAGCAGGAGGAACGGAAAGGCAAACCGGATGAGGGTTAATATCTGTATCATAATTTTCTTTTTTACTTGTTATTACCTTTGTCGAGTGATTCGAGTCGCTCGGCAATTTTGTTGTTTAACTGGAAGTTGTAACTGGGCGACATCTGGTCAACGGTAGGGTCTTTCGCCAGTTCTTCATCAGCTTCGATGAGAAGACGGAGATAGAGATCCACATTTGAATTGTGGTCTGACTTCTCTGTAGGCATGGCTGCAGTCGATTTGCCATGAGGCTTTATCGGGAGCATCGTATCAGGGTCGATGTCATCTGGCAGTTGGTAAGCCGTCTGTATGCTTCTCATCACGAAGATGCAGAAGACTATCATCAGTCCGACAATCGCCTTGGCCATGATGTTTAAATCAAAGAGCATCAGAACAAGCACCATTATCAGGATGGCTATTATATAGAATGTATATACTTTTCGTTTAGTACTCATAATCGCTTAATTCAAGTTTGATGATTCCGAAGGATGCTTTCTCTATAATGTATTCGACATCACGCCGGGTGAGAGTGCCCTTCTCTACTCTACCCTTGGCGCTTGGATCTTTTTTACAAAGAGCTGCCAGACCCTGGTTCAAGTCGTATTCATTGATTTTCCAGGTTCGCTTCTTTCTGAAAGCGTAATGATCTCTGTAACTCTGGAGCGAAAGTCCCTTGTAAAACAGGGGCTTCAACACCCCATCCTGCAGGATTCTCATCTCTACCAGCTGTTCCGTATCTTTAACTATTATCCATGTTCTGTATCTTTGTATGATGTCTGCAATCAGGTAATACGTCTGTTTGTTCATCTAGAGACCGCAGTTGAAATCATTCATGATCTGTACGTGTTCTCGCTTAGCCCGGAACGTGCCGCGACGCTCGTGCAGACGGAGGTCTTCAAAAAGATCTGCCGACATGAGTTCGATGGAGTTGTAAATCGTCACATTCAACTCGTGGATGAGTCCATCGGCGGAAGTCTTGCAGTTAATCTTGAACATCCTTTCGGTGACCGGATAGCAGTAGGCGCAGCATTCATGTCCGAACACCGTATGGACTGATGGCTCCAGATGGTAGAGAATGGCAAGGTCTGCATTCATTTCGAACATATCAATCACCTTGTCTATAGGTTGTGGGATATGCACTTCGTAGGGAAGAATGGCATAATCTTCGTATGCCTTTATCTCGCCAATCCAATAATTGTCAATCAGCTCTGGCAACAGCATGGGGCCGGATGCCTTGAATTTGTAGATAGCTTCCTGTAACATGATAATGAAAGATTAGAGGGTTGATATGTAAAGACGCATCAGCTGGGCTGGAATCTTGTTGGACACTTCCTTGTTGACAAGGTGCTTGCCTTCAAGTCTCGTGATGATGGCAGGATAATCCTTGGCGATGTCCGTCATCAGCTGAGCCTGTTCCGGGGTGAGCATGGCAATGGCCAGCGCATCCATCGAGAGATAGGGCTGCAATATCATCCAGAGATAGGCGTTGGCTTGCATGGCATCTTTGATTTTTCCTTGCTTCAAAACGTCACGGCAAACCTGGGCGTTGAGAATCAGACGGCGGTCTGTTCGCATCGACATGAGGACGAGTGTCTCAGAAGCAGGCAGCTTATTCCTGGAAGCGGATTTGTAGATGGCAGAACAGATGTCTGCCGTTTGGTTGGTGATTTCCGTCATTCCGATGGATGAGCATTCGTCGATATGAGCGAGGAACGTGCGGAAATGGCGGTCTTCCTCATGCAGGAACGCCACGAGTTCCTTTCTGGACTTGATGCCATGCGACTTAGTGCTCAGCAGGAACTTTGAATAGTTGACCAAGGCTCTGTGAACTTCCAAGTCGTAGGCAGGCGATTGATCCAAGGTGGCGAAGAACTTGATGGCATTTTCCTTCAGAGAGCCGAGTTCCTTGTTATCCTTATATAAAGAGGTGTGGAGCTTCACATAAGCCACATCGCTCAAAGTACAGTTGCCAGTCATCCCCAGCAGTTCTGTGCGGATGGAGTCTGAAATCAGATTATACTTCATGGAAAGCCCACTGTGCGCATTGAACGAAGGATCCTTCCTGATGTAGTTCAAGACGGTGTCTCCATACTCGTGCCACTGGTTGATGAAGTCTGCAAGATGCTCTGCATCAGAGTCTGAATGCCCTTTCATTGTCTGAAAGAAAGCCTGGTATTGTTTCAACGCATCTTCAGAAGACTTGAAATCATATTGACGACTTCCACTGCATGAGGTAATCATGAGTAAGGCACATAAAAAAAGCAAGTGAAAGAATAAACTCTGCTGAGTTGTTTTTCTTTCACTTGCTTTACTTTCTTTCATTTGGTTTTTGAGACCTGTTGCTGAAGAGTTACCGAGGCAACCGACAAAACTGTTCAACTGTACTGTATTCCTATTATCCATTGGCATGTAATTGAAAATTTTGCGTGCAAAGATACAGATAAAATTCCACATTAACGACACTACAATCAGACTTTATGTTATTTTATGTTTCATACTCTTTGCAGTATGATTATTGAAGATGCGCTCCTAATTTATAAATTAGGTTAAATCAAGTCTGCTGAACCAACAAAACCAGGCAGTATGAATCCATTTCTGAATATAATTCGTATCTTTGCAGAAGAATCGTGCCTAATGCAGGGTTATCCTGCCGCAAAAGGCGCATAACTATCAAGTTATCAGTCAATAAAACATTTTGATATGGCAAAAGTAGGCTACATCATGGCTACATCCCAGTATGACAAACTGGAAGAAGACCGCAAATGGATGAACGAGTTCGGTTGTGTAAGAATCATCGAAGAAAGTGATGATAACGAACGCCACAGACCGCTGTGGAAACAACTGATGGCAGCATTGCAAAGAGGCGATGAACTGGTGATTCCGAAATTTTCCAACGCCTTGCGTGGCAGTCGTGAACTGGCAATATTCCTGGAATTCTGCCGGGTCAAGGTCATTCGCATCATCAGCATCCACGACCGGATTGACTCCAGCAACATCCTGTTTCCGGAAACCAAGCCATCTGACGTATTGGTAATGATGGGTTCCCTGCCCGACGAAGTACTTGCTCTCAGGAAATCAGCAGAGCATGTAATCAAACTGCAGGAGAAGATGATTGTGTCCCTGCCTCCTGTTTCTGCCAGCAAGATGCAGAAGCTCGACAGAGAAAAGACTGTTGTGAACCTCTATGTTGCCGGTCATCCGATAGATGAAATCTGGAGAGCCAGCGGATTCAGAAGCAGAAGTTCCGTATTCCGCATTCTCAACAAGAACGGAATCAAGCTGAATAGAGGCAACCACTCCGGACCAATCAAGAAAAGAGACACAAAGTAAACAAGACATTGAAGATTTGAGCATGAAGAAGATATTATTCCTACACGGATTCTTCGCCACGGGCAGCTGTCCGATGGCGAGAGCCTTGAAAGAGGCGCTTGAGGGGACGGCGGTGGTGCTGGCTCCCGACCTGCCTTTGCACCCAAAGGAGGCGCTGAAGGAGATTCGCTCCATCATCGACCGGGAACAGCCCGACTTGCTTCTGGGCAACAGCTGCGGCTCTTTCCTCGCCCAGATGCTGGCTCCGGTGGTGGGCATTCCTGCCCTGCTCGGCAATCCGTATTTCATGATGACGGAGTTTCTGAAGGAACGAATCGGCGAGCATGAATACAAGGCACCGAGAAGGGACGGCAATCAGCGGCTTGTGATTGACGAGGCGCTGATTGGGGAGTTTGCGGAACTGGAAGCCGTGCAGTTCGACCATTGCAACCCCTATTATAAGGATCGTGTGTGGGGACTTTTTGGTGAGCAGGACACCCTGGCTCACTTCTCCCCTCTCTTCCTGAAGCACTACAACCAAGCCTTCCATTTCCCTGGCGGTCATACGCCTACTGAGCAGGAGGTGAAGACCTGGTACGCTCCCCTTGCCCAGAAAATGCTGATGGAGTTTTCGGCAAAGGAAGAAAGATATTTCCAGCACTTTAAAGGCGGTAAATACAAGTTCATCCATTCTGCCTTCGACTCCGAGACTCAGGAGCGCATGGTGGTTTATCAGGCTCTCTATGGAGACCAAGCCTATTGGGTAAGACCGGAAAAGATGTTCTTCGGGAAAGTTACGAGGGACGGCAGAACTTTCAATCGTTTCACAGAGATAGACATAAAATAAATGATAAAGATACGTTGCGTAGTAGAACACATTACCTACCAAAATCAGGAGAATGGATATTCCGTGATGAGGGTTAAGGTCAAGGATTATTCAGACCTTGTTACCTTGGTGGGCAATCTGCTGGATGTACCAGTGGGTGCTGTACTATTGTGTAATGGTGACTGGAAAGTCGATAAGCGATACGGACGTCAATTCGTATGTGAGACGTGGGAAGAAGTGATGCCTGCAACTGTATATGGCATAGAGAAATATTTGGGAAGCGGACTGGTGAAAGGCATTGGTCCGAAGTATGCTCATCTGATAGTTGAGAGGTTCGGTACTGATACAATCGAGGTAATTGAAGATGACATCGAACGACTATATGAAGTGGCTGGCATCGGTAAGAAGCGTGTAGAGAAAATCCGAGACAGTTGGGAGAAACAGAAGGACATCAAGAATGTAATGATCTTCCTGCAACAATACGGAGTAAGTACCGCTTATGCCGCCAAAATTTATCGCCAGTACGGCAAGGAAAGCATCGACAACGTGAAAGAGAATCCTTATCGCCTTGCAGATGATATTTGGGGTATCGGATTTAAAACCGCTGATGGTATTGCCTCTAAG